>SKKL01000247.1 GCA_007121465.1 Acidimicrobiales bacterium
ACGCCGCCGTCGAAGACATCATGTTCGAGCTCGCCGAGCAACTGCCCCAGATCTGGACCGGTGGCACCGCCACCGCGATCTTCGCGAGGGACAACGTCCGCGGCCTCGACTCCTGGACCATCCCCGGTCCCGACCGGGCACCGATGGCGACCGGTGACGGCGTGATCAACGCCACCACCTTCTTCGCGGAGGTCTGGATCGATCAGTAGCCGACCGGCTGTCCGAACCGCAGCATCACGGACCGCCCGAGAGGCGGACCCCGTCCGACACGATCAACCGCAGTAGATGCAACCGCAGTACCAGTACATCAAGTAGGTACAGCAGCACCGTGTGAGAGCCGGGGTCAGCCTCCGGGCCGGCCCCGGCTCCTACACACCTCAATTGCCACCCGATCCACGCGACTGGGGGGCGACCGAAGCACAGGGGGCACGGTGGACCAGTGGGACCTGTGTGGAACGTCGATAGTCGCATCGATCCGGAGCATCCACACACCCGCATATAGGGGGACACACCGTGCGTTCCAGTTCATCGATCTACCGCCGTTCCGGCTTGTGGAGGA
Source organism: Acidimicrobiales bacterium (assembly GCA_007121465.1). Taxonomy (GTDB): domain Bacteria; phylum Actinomycetota; class Acidimicrobiia; order Acidimicrobiales; family SKKL01; genus SKKL01. The sequence goes on from SKKL01000247.1 coordinate 560, forward strand.
TCCTTGCGATCCTTCTCGTACTCGGACTCGTCGCTGCCGCCTGCGGTAACGACGACGACGACCCGGGCGAGGGTCCCGATCCCGCTGATCCCGACACCACCGAGCCCGACACCACCGAGCCCGAAGAACCCGACGAGGCCGAGCCCGTCCGAGGCGGACGCCTCGTCGTCGGCCTCGAGGACGAGCAGAACAACTGGCTTCCCGGCACGGGCTCGTTCGCCAACCCGGGCACCATGGCCGCCCGCGCCGTCTATGACCCCATCGCCGTGAGAGGTGACGACGGCCAGATCTATCCGTACCTGGCCGAGTCGATCGAGCCGAACGACGACCTCACCGAGTGGACGGTGACCCTGCGCGAGGGCATCCAGTTCCACGACGGCACCGACCTCACCGCCGAGGTCATGAAGCGAATCTTCGACGAGTACCTGAGCGTCGAGGGCGCCAACACGGCCGGCACCGTCAGCGAGGTGGAAGAGGTCCGCGTCGATGACGAGCTCGTCTACACCTACGTGCTGATCGAGGCGGTCGCACCGTTCCCCGACATCCTCTACGGGGCCGTCGGTTGGCCGTTCTCGGTCGAGGCCTGTGAGGCCGCTGGTGGCCGCGACGGCGACTGTGGCAACCAGATGGTCGGTACTGGTCCGTTCGTGTTCGAGAGCTGGGTCCGCGACGGAGACCTGACCCTCAGCCGCAACGAGAACTACTGGCGGGTCGACGCCAACGGCGAGGCCCTCCCCTACCTCGACGAGTTGGTCTTCCGGTCGATCCCCGACGAGGACGCCCGCCTCAACTCGGTCGCTTCCGACACCATCCAGGTGGCCCACACCTTGCGTCAGAGCTCGGTGCGCACCGCCCGGGACCTCGACGACGTCAACAGCTTCGAGGCCATCGGCAACAACGGCGGCGGGTCGATCTTCAACACCGCCGTCGCACCCGTCGACGACCTGCGCATCCGCCGGGCCCTCGCCTACGGCGTCGACCAGGAAGACCTGATCGACGTCCTCGGCGGCCGCGACATCACCCCGGTGCAGACGCAGTTCTTCAGCCCCGACTCGCCGTGGTACTCCTCAGAGGTCGCTGAGGCCTGGCCGACCTACGACCCCGATCTGGCTGCGTCCGAGCTGGAGGACTATGTCAACGACCCGAACCGCTCCGACGGACGGACCCCCGGTGAACCGGTCGAGATCGAGTTCGCCTGTCCGCCCGACCCCACGCTGCTCGACATCGCCCAGGCCTACCAGGACTTCTGGGGTGACCTCGGCTTCGAGGTGAACCTGGTCAGCCTCGACCAGCCCACCCACATCGGCCGAGCGCTCTCGGGTGAGTACATGATCAACTGCTGGCGAGCCGGCGCGGAGAGCGACCCCTATGTCACCCTCAGCGGAGCGTTCACCGACCCCGAGACCAATCCGTCGAACTTCACCAACTACTCGAGCGAGACGATCGACGCCAACCTGGAGATCCTGCGCACGAGCATCGACTTCGACGAGCGCTACGCCGCCGTCGAAGACATCATGTTCGAGCTCGCCGAGCAGCTGCCCCAGATCTGGACCGGTGGCACCGCCACCGCGGTCTTCGCGAGGGACGACGTGAGGGGCTTCGAATCCTGGACCATCCCCGACGCCGACGGCCAGCCGTCCATCCTCGGGAACGGGGTGCTCGGAGCCACCACGTTGTGGGCCGACATCTGGATCGAGCAGTGAGCACCCGACAGGCGCCAGACGCCTCAGTTTCCCCGCGCGCACCAGGCGCGGATAACCTCTGCGAGTCGGCACGGAACACTCGTGCCATCAGCTCTGCACACTGAACCCATGCGCTGGTCCGGGGGGACGATCAGTTGCCGGTCCCCCCGGGCCGGAGCGCTTTCAAGAGCCGGCGCCGCCGGTGTCCACAGGCACACCACCACCAACCCGGGGGGCGACAGACACAGATGTTGGAACTGATCGGGAGGCGGGCCCTCGGCATGGTCCCCGTGCTCCTCGCCGCATCGATCATCACCTTCGTGATGCTCGCGATGCTTCCCGGCGATGCGGTGATCGCCAACCTGCCACCGGACTTCACCCAGGACCAGCTCGACGAGCGCCGAGCCCAGCTCGGTCTCGACCGACCCATCGTCGTCCAGTACGTCGACTGGGTCACCAGTGCGGTCCAGGGTGATCTCGGACGCTCAGCCATCACCAACGAGCGGGTGAGCCAGATGATCCTGGAGCGCTTCCCCGTGAGCCTCCAGCTCATGGTGATGACGATGATCCTCAGCATCGTCATCAGCATCCCACTCGGAGTTCTCACCGCCTACAAGCAGGGCGGGTACTTCGACCGGACGGTCACCGCGGTGACCTTCGGTCTGCTGGCGGTGCCGAACTTCGTGTTGGCGCTGCTTCTGATCATCGTGGTGGCCGTCGAGCTCGGCTGGCTACCGGCGACCAGTTGGACCCGGTTCACCTCCGACCCGATCGGCAGCATCCGCACCGGACTGCTCCCGTCGATCGCCCTGGCCGCCAGCATCATCGCGGTGCTCACCCGTCTGCTGCGCACCGACATGATCTCGACCCTGCAGGACGACCACGTGGTGCTGGCCAAGTCCAAGGGCCTGCCCACCTCCCGGATCCTGTTCCGCCACGCGTTGCGGCCGTCGTCGTTCTCGCTGATGACGGTGCTCGGTCTCCAGATGGCGGCCCTGCTCTCGGGCGTGGTGGTCATCGAGGAGATCTTCGCCCTACCGGGCCTCGGACGCCGCCTGTTCGCCGCAGTCAACCAGCGGGACATGATGGTCGTCCAAGGCCTCGTCCTGCTGCTCGCCGTTCTCTACGTCGTCATCAACTTCATCGTCGACATGCTCTACTCGTTCCTTGACCCGAGGATCCGCCATGGATACGCCAAGGCCCGCTGACCCCACCGGACCCCGAGAAGACGCAGGCGAAGTCGGCGGCGTCAGCACCATCTCCCTCGAGGACATCGGCTCCGAAGAGGAGGTTCGCTACAAGAAGAAGGGAAAGCTCGGCGTTCTCTTCTACATCAGCTGCGCGTGGCTGATCCTGATCTTGTTCTGGGCGATGTTCGCCGACTTCCTCCCGATACCCGACCCGAATCAGCAGAATCGGCCGACCCGCGACTTCGCCCGGATCCCGCCGTTCACCGACGGCTTCTTCCTCGGCACCGACGGACTCGGTCGCGACCTGTTCAGCCGAATCGTTCACGGCGCCCGGGTGTCGGTGATCATCAGTGTCACCGCCGTCGCCGCCGGCATGATCTTCGGTGGGCTTCTCGGCCTCACCGCCGGCTACATCCGAGGCCGGTACGAGAGCCTGGTGATGGGCATAGCCAACACGCTGTTGGCCTTCCCCGGCCTGGTCCTGCTGCTCGCCCTGGTGGCGCTCATGGGTCAGAACCTGCTGGCGGTCACCGCCGCCGTGGCGTTCCTCTCGATCCCGACCTACACCCGAGTCGCCCGAGCCACCACCCTCGCCGTGTCACAGCGCGAGTACGTGCTGGCCTCCAAGGCGCTCGGAGCCAAGCGGTGGCGCATCCTCATCCGTGAGATCGCCCCCAACGTCGCTCTGCCCATCGCAGCGTTCGGCCTCATCGCCCTCGGCACCATCATCGTGCTGGAAGGCACGCTGGCCTTCCTCGGACTGTCGGTGCAGCCGCCGCAGGCCACCTGGGGCTCGATGATCGCCCAGGGCAACCGCTACTTCAGCGACGGCGACTACTACCTCACGCTGATTCCCGCCGCCGTGTTGTTCTTCACGGTGTTCTCCCTCAACTACGTGGGCGACGCCATCCGGAACCGACTCGACGTTCGCGAGTCGCAGCTCTGACCGGCCCGGGGCCCACGGCCTCGATTCGGTACCCGATGGGGGCGTCTCGGCGCCCCCATCGGCGCGTCAGGGGGTCGACGACGCCTCGGGTGGGTCGCCGCCGGGCCCGGACCGGAGCGGCGGCGCCACATGGGGGCCGGTGTCGGTGATGAGACAGAGCAGATGGCGCAGCATGGTGGCGGTAGCCCCCCACACGGTGTCGCCGTCGAGCTCGAAGAACCAGATCGGCCGTTCCTGGCCCTCTCGCTGCCACCGCTCCTCTCGGTAGACCCCGTCGGCCATGAGCTCCCAGAGCGAGACGTGCAACGCCTCCTCGACCTCGCGGGGGTCGGGCACCAGGTCGGGTAGGCCGGGGAGCAGACCCACGTAGGGCATCACGAGCGATCGACTCGACACCGTCAGGAGGGGTGCCAGGCGACCGACGATCTCCACCGTGGCGGGTGGGATGCCGACCTCCTCCTCGGTTTCGCGCAAGGCGGTGGCGACCAGGTCGGCGTCGTAGTCCTCGGCGCGCCCCCCGGGGAAGCTGACCTCGCCGCCATGAGCCCGAAGACTCCACGAGCGGCGGGTGAGCAAAACGTGCGGTCCGCCTCGATGGTCGTAGAGGGCGACCAACACAGCCGAGGGTCGCTCGGGCTCACGGCCCTCGACCAGTAGCGGGGGGTCGAGATCGGAGTGAAGGGAGTCGTCCAGCCGGGCGGTGACCTCTCCCAAGGTCGGGCTCCGCTCCTCGACCGACAGCGTCGACCATGGCGCCGGTTCACCCATGGCCCAGTCGGGGGGACGGGGGATGCGCTGGGGCCCACCCCGGATGACATCGGGAGGCCCGGTCGGGAACCCCTCAGCGGGGGGTGCGACGGGGTGATCGGCGGGTCCGTCGCCCACCGGTCAGAGGGTCGTGGTGCCCGTAGGAGCCGCCGAGGCCGGGTCGGCGAGGTGCTCGAGCACCTCGCGCATGCCGCCGGTCTTGAGGTCGGCCATCACCCGACCGGGGGTGTCATCGCCTCGTTCCCAGCGCATCCAGATCTCGAGCAGCTTCACGGGGTCCGGTGGTCGATCCATGGAACGATCCTACCGGCGCCGATCCCGCAGGAGGCAGAGCCACCGTCACCGAGCCCGACCCCCGACGCGATGCGGGACCGGCCCCGAAGGACCGGTCCCGCACCGAACAGCTCACCTCGTGGAGAGGTGGATCACATCATGCCGCCCATGCCGCCCATGTCGGGCATGCCGCCACCGGCGCCACCCTCTTCGGGAGCGTCGGCGACGAGCGCCTCGGTGGTGAGCAGCAGAGCCGCGATCGACGCTGCGTTCTGCAGCGCCGCACGGGTGACCTTGGCCGGGTCGATGACGCCGGCCTTGACCAGGTCGGTGAACTCACCGGTCGCCGCGTTGAAGCCGGTCGAGCCGGTCTCGGCCTCGATCTGCTGCACGATGACCGCACCTTCGAGACCGGCGTTGTCGGCGATGAGCCGGGCCGGAGCCTCGAGAGCCTTCCACACGGCGCGAGCGCCGGTGGCCTCGTCACCGTCGAGCTTGTCGGCCGCCCCAGCAACAACGGCGCGGGCCCGGAGAAGAGCGGTGCCGCCGCCGGCGACGATGCCCTCCTCGATGGCTGCACGAGTAGCCGAGAGGGCGTCCTCGATGCGGTGCTTCTTTTCCTTGAGCTCGGTCTCGGTAGCAGCACCGACCTTGACGACGGCGACGCCGCCGGACAGCTTCGCCAGACGCTCCTGGAGCTTCTCGCGATCCCAGTCGGAGTCGGTGTCTTCGACCTCACGCTTGATCTGGGCGATGCGGCCCTTGACGTCGTCCTCGGAGCCGGCACCCTCGACGACGGTGGTGTCGTCCTTGGTGATGACCACCTTGCGGGCACGGCCGAGCAGGTCGAGGGTGGCGTTGTCGAGCTTGAGCCCGACTTCCTCGGAGATGACCTGACCACCGGTGAGGATGGCCATGTCCTGGAGCATCGCCTTGCGGCGCTCACCGAAGCCGGGAGCCTTGACGGCCACCGAGCTGAAGGTGCCGCGGATCTTGTTCACCACGAGGGTGGCAAGGGCTTCGCCCTCGACGTCCTCGGCGATGATCAGAAGGGGCTTGCCCGACTGCATGACCTTCTCGAGCACCGGCAGCATGTCCTGGACGGACCCGATCTTGCCGCTGGTGAGCAGGATGTAGGGGTCCTCGAGGACCGCTTCCTGGCGCTCGGGGTCGGTCACGAAGTACGGCGAGAGGTAGCCCTTGTCGAACTGCATGCCCTCGACGAAGTCGAGGTCCATGCCGAAGGTCTGGGACTCCTCGACGGTGACGACACCGTCCTTGCCGACCTTGTCGATCGCCTTGGCGAGCACCTCGCCGATCTCGAGATCGTTGTTGGCCGAGATGGCGGCGACCTGGGCGACCTCGGACGAGTCGTCGATCTCCTTGGCCTGGTTGGCGATCTCGTCGACCGCAGCCTTGACGGCGGCTTCGATGCCTCGCTTGAGGCTCATCGGGTTGGCGCCAGCGGCCACGTTACGCAGGCCCTCGCGGACCAGGGCCTGGGCCAGCACGGTGGCGGTGGTGGTGCCGTCACCGGCGATGTCGTTGGTCTTGGTCGCCACTTCCTTGACCAGCTGGGCGCCCATGTTCTCGAAGGCGTCCTCGAGCTCGATCTCACGAGCAACCGAGACGCCGTCCTTGGTGATGGTCGGGGCGCCGAACTTCTTGTCGAGCACCACGTTGCGACCCTTGGGGCCGAGGGTCACCTTGACCGCGTCGGCCAGCTGGTTGACGCCGGACTCGAGTGCGCGGCGCGCGTCTTCGTCGAACTTCAGAATCTTGGCCATTGTTCTCCCTACTTGATGATCGCCAGGACGTCGCGAGCGTTCAGGACAAGCACGTCTTCACCCTCAACGGTGATCTCGGTGCCGCCGTACTTGCTGTACACGACGGTGTCGCCCACGGAGATATCCATGGGGACTCGTTCGTTGTCGTCGCCGAAACGGCCGGGCCCCACTGCGAGGACTTCGCCCTGCTGGGGCTTTTCCTTCGCGGTATCGGGGATCACCAGGCCACTGGCGGTCTTCTCCTCGGACTCACCGGGCTTGACAACAATCCGGTCTTCGAGGGGCTGCAGGTTCATTCATCGCCTCCGTGGGGCACTTAGCAGTCTCACCTATCGAGTGCCAAGGTACCCGTTGGCACTCTCGATGGCAAACTGCCAATCGGCGAACTCGCGGTGAATCTGCGGCGCACACGGCCCTGACGCCACGGTAGGGCGGCAACGGGGGCGCCCCAACCCGGGTCGAGGTCGTCCTGGGGAGTCAGCCGATCACCAGGTCGATGTCCTCGGGGCGGAGGACCTGTCCGAAGTACAGATCCTCGGCCTCGGCCCATCGCTGCTCCCAGTCCGCCCGGTGACCCTCCCCTTCGCGGTGGATGAGGCGTGCCCGACGCACGTCGGCGGGGACGTCGAGCAGCACCCGACGGTCGAGGAGATCGGCGAGCTCGGGTCGAGCGCTGTAGGCGCCTTCGAGGATCACGACCGGAGTGACTGCGCAGCCGACCAGCTCGGGCGCCAGAGGTGATCGATCGCTGTCCCAGTCGTAGCTGTCCCAGTCGAACTCGTGCCACGCCGCGAACCGGTCCCGACGGAGCGCTTCGAGAACCTGTCGCTGTCGCCGCCAGTCGATGACTCCTACCACCTTCTGCTCGGGCGAGCGGCTGTCCCAGGTCGCCGCACTGCCGCCGGCATAGAACTGATCGCCTTCGATCACGGTCACGAGGGGTGTGCCAGCCTCGTCGACACCGGCCATCTGGGCGACGACCGCGGCCAGGGTGGATTTCCCGCTTCCACTCCGCCCGTCGAGGGCGACGAACAGCGGCTCGCTCCGGTTGGCCAGCTCAGCGGAGATGAGCTCGACCAGCGGCTCCGCCAGCGCTACCAACGACTCCCGGTCCTGTGGCGAGATCGTCATCTCCGTCGCCCTCCCTCTCTCGGTCCCTGGGCAACCGACTCGGAGCAACTCACCGGCGTGTGGCGCGGTGGGCTCCTACGCTACTTCGATGGCAAAACCGCTCGACGACCCGCGCACCGTCGAACGTGATCTCGTCACCTTCTACGACCAGGAAGCAGAGGAGCGCTCCCTCCGACCGCTCGACGGACGGCGATCGATGCGCTGTGGTCGATGAGCGTGCTGATGCACGTCCCCGACGTCGCCATCGAGGCGACACTGGCCGAGCTGCGGCGAGTGCTCGCTCCGGGAGGTCTGGCGGCGATCGGCGTGTGGGGCGGGCCCGATGTGGAGTCCCACGGGGACGCGGATCAGTTCGAACCGCCTCGACTCTTCAGCCGCCGGTCCGACGAACGGTGGCAGGCGCTCCTCGGGGCCCTCGGAACGATCGTCGAGTTCGAGGACTGGGCGCCGGCCGCCGACGACTTCTGGTACCAGTGGGCGGTCGTGGAGACGGGCGGATGACGAGTCCGCCGGCCGGAAATCGGCCGACCCGGAGTGAGACCACCCCCGTCACGGTCGGAGGGGTCGAGGCCCGGTCCTTCCCGGGAGCGGTGGTTGTCATCGACGTGATCCGAGCGTTCACGAGCGCGGCTGCTGCCTTCGGCGTCGGCGCTCGAGAGATCCGATGCGTGGAGTCGATCGAGCGGGCGCTGGAGCTCGGAGCGATCATCGACGGGTCGGTGGTGATGGGCGAGGAGCGCGGCCAACCACCCGAAGGGTTCGACCTGGGCAACTCCCCTCTCCAGTTCGACGAGATCGACCTCGAGGGGCGAGTGGTCGTGCAGCGCACCAGCAACGGCACACGGGGCCTCGCTCAGGTCAGTGCCCCCTTGGTGCTCGCTGCTTCGGCGGTCAACCTCGGCGCCACCGCCCTCCGCGCGGCAGCGATGCCTCCTGTCCACCTCGTCTGCACCGGCTCCACCTCCGAGGACCGGGCCTGTGCGGACCACCTCGCCGCCCTCCTCGGCGGCGGCGCACCCGATCCCGACGTGACCTGCCGGCGGGTTCTCGACGCGGCCGACGAGCACCGGGCCTTCTGGACACGCCAGCGGTCGGACGCCGAGTTCGCCGAGTTCGAGGCAGACATCGCCGCCTGTGCCGAGGTCGACCGATACCCCTTCGCCATGATCGGCCGACGTGACGGCGACCAGGTCGTCCTCACCCGCCACGATGGCTGAACGGCCCTCGTCTGGGCACCTCCTCCGGCCCGATCGCGCCCGGGCGGGGTGCCGCGCGAGACACCTGACGATCCGCCGCTCAGCAGGCATTGCGTCAGCAGTCGGCCAGGGAGCGAAGCGCTCGACAGATCACCCCGGTCTCATCGACCCCGAGCCGACCCACCCGGTCGGTCAGGAACGTGCGACGGATCGGCTGGAGATTGTCGAACGAGGCGACACATTCGCTGGGGAGGCCGTGATCTGAGCCGAGCATCACCTCGGTCGGGATGCCACGGACCGTGCGGGTCACCGGCGCCACGACCAACCAGGTGAGCACCGGTATGGCGTCGGTGCGCGTCACGACGAGAACGGGTCGACGCTTGTCCTCCGCCTCTGCCCACCAGATGTCACCCTGTTGTGGGATCACTCCCGCCGCCTCACCACGGCTCGTCGGCGATCATCGCCACCGTGGCGCGATCAGCCCACCCCACCTCCTGTTCCTCCTGGGGCGACGCCGCGTAGCCGGCGACGATGGCTCGGCCGATCTCGTCACGCCGATGACGGTCGACGAGCTGACGGAGCGCGAGCCGGACCGCTTCGGAGCGATTCGCGACGACGCCGTCGGCCACGAGTTGGTCGACCGCTCCAGCCAGTTCTTCGTCGATCCTCGTGACGAGCTGTGTCATGCATTCAGCATACCGCTCTGCATTGCATGCGCAGCGTGACCGGGAGTCAGGCCAGGGCGTCGGCCAGGATCTGGCGGGCGTCGTCGCCGAGAGGCACCTCACCGACCAGTGCCAGACCGTGGTCGCTCATCTTGCCTGCCGTCTTGCGCACCACCTCGATGAGGTGGTCACGGTCGAGCTGGCCGGACACCGCGACGAGCTGCGTCTCGAGGAACACCAGGCAGGCGGCGTCCTCGATCCACTGGGTTCCGGAGGCGATGTCGAGGCGTTGACGCCGGACGAGGATCTGCACCCGGTTGATGGTGGCCTCGTCGTAGCGGGCCGCGAGCAGGAGGTCGGCGATCTCCTTGGCGTGGCGATCCTTCTGGTCGCGACGCCAGCGCAGGTAGCCGGCCCGACCCTCGGGATAGCTGGAGCGGGGCACCTCCCATCGCCTGAGGTGATGAGCTCGCGCCGCGAGCAGCAGCGCCTCGCCAGGGTCCTCGACGAGGCGTTCGATCCACTCGGCGGCGAGTCGTCCGTGGGCGAGCGCGAGCGGTAGGCGCTCACCTCGCACCTCGACCTGAGTAGGGTCCTCGGCGTTGGCCGAGTCGATGAGAGAGACCGCGGTGGCGTACCGCTCGGAGCGAACTCCCTCGCTCAGACCGCGCACTCCGAGTCGCCGACCTCGGCCGAGAACGGCCCGGTCTCGTCGAAGTCGATGAAGTACTCGGGACCTTCTTCGGGGGTGGGGAACCAGTCGAGGTCCTTCAGGTCCGACGCGATCTCCTTGGCGCCGCCGACCCGGTCCATCCAGCTCCGGAAGGTCTCGCCCGCGTCGCGCTCGGCGGCGAAGCGCCGCACGACCCGGGTGGCGGCCTCGGGGGCGGCCTTGGCCGGCAGACGCAGCGCCTTCTCACCGAAGTGGATGGTCTCCTCGCCGACATAGCCACCGAGGAGCATCTGGTAGCCCGGTGCCGACTGGCGATGGGCCCGACGCTCGGCACCGAAGAACCCGATGTCGGACGCGTGGTGCTGGCCACATGAGTTGGTGCAGCCGGAGATGTTGATACGTACACCGCCGACCTCGGCGAGCCCCTCCTCTTCGAGCTGCTCGCCGATGGCCTTGGCCAGCCCGCGGGATTGGGTGACCGCGATGTTGCAGGTGTCGGCGCCGGGGCAGGCCACGACGTCGCGAGCCAGCTCGGCTCCGGGACGGGCCATGCCGATGGCCTCGAGCCGCTGGTACAGCACGTCGACCTGGGCTTCGGTGAGTCCCCGGAACACCACGTTCTGGCGGTTGGTGAGCCGGACGTCCGCACCGAGCTCGCGCTGGATGCTGGCCAGAGCACGGAACTGGTCGGCGGTGATGTCGCCGATGGCGGCGTAGGCGACCGCGGAGACGGTGCCCTTGGCCTCGCCACGGATCACGCTGGTGGCGACCCACTTCTCGGCCGGGGCGGTCGGCATGATGTCGACGCGGACGCCCTGTCCGACCGGAGTGACCTCACCGGTGGTGACCTGTCCGGCCGGAGCATCGCCTTCCTTGGCGACGATGCCGGGAATGCCACCGGGCCAGCTCGACGATGCCGGAAGGGTGTGGCGCAGCTTCAGGATCCGCTCCCGGAGCTCATCGGCTCCCATGGTGTCGACGAGCCACTTGAGGCGGGCGCGCAGCTTGTTGTCCCGGTTGCCGGCTTGGTCGAACACCCGCAAGATCGCCTCGATGGTGGGGAGGAGCTCTTCGCGGGTGGTGAAGTCCTCGAGGAGGATCGCCGGGTGCGGGTTCGCGCCCAGTCCGCCGGCCATGTAGACCTTGAAGCCCTGCTCGAACGACCCGTCGTCGAGGGTGCGAGCGGTGGCGACCACGCCGACGTCGTTGAACATGGCCTGGCCACAGTCGGTGTTGCAGCCCGAGAAGTTGATCTTGAACTTGCGGGGCAGGCGCTGGCCCAGCGGGTTCCGGACGAAGTGCTCGAACACCGCCTCGGCCCACGGGGTGACGTCGAGCTTCTCGTAGGGGCAGGCGCCGGCCAGGTGGCAGGCCATCACGTTGCGGACGGTGTCACCGCATGCCTCGCGGGTGGTGAGGCCCACCTTGGCCAGCTCACGCATGAGGTCGGGAACCTTGGTGAGCTCGACGAAGTGCATCTGGATGTTCTGTCGGGTGGTGATGTGGCCCCAGCCGCGGGAGTAGGTCTCGGCGAGGTGACCCATCATCTCGAGCTGTTCGGGGGTGGCGCTGCCCGCGGGGAACTTGATGCGCACCATCTGGTTGGTGCCGCCCTGACGCTGGCCGTAGATGCCGTTGTTCAGGCGCATCACCCGGAACACGTCCTCGTCGATCTCGCCCGCCTGGTACTGGGCGATGGCAGCCTCGAAACGTTCGATGTCTCGCTGCTGCTCTGCGTCGAGGTCCCGGGGGGCCGGAACTACGGGTGTGATCGACACGATGGCTCTACTCCGGGTGGGAAATCCGACCTACTCGGTCTACTTTAGGTCGACCCGGCGGACCGAAACAACCAAAAGTCGATCCACTTAGTCGGGAATCAGGGTCCCGGGTCCTCACCGATCTCCCGCAGAGCGTCCCGCAGCGCGACTCGGAGGCGGCGGGCGTGGGACGGGAGCAGGTGGAAGATCAGCCCGGCTCCCGGGCGCCCCACCTCCTCGGTGGTCAAGACCACCCGAGGCTCGGAATCGTCGTAGTCGTCGGAGATGGCAATGGCCCAGGAGACGGGCATGGCGTCCACGTCCGCAGGTAGATCATCCTCGGAGAACGGCTGGTCGTCGATGGATCGGCGCATGCCACCAGCGTGTCACGCCAGAAGCAGCGCGACTCAGAACAGGTCGGCGAGCTGCAGCTGTTCGACCGCCCGCGTGTAGCGGGTGTTCATGCAGTTCACCAGGGCCAGTTGGCGGGGGTCGTCGAAGTCCATGCCCCGGCTGGCCACGATCGGGTACACGAGGCAGAAGAGCGCCGCCTTGCGGTAGTGGTCCCACTGATGAGCGAGGTCGGTCTCGGGCACGCCCCCGGCACGGAGCCCGTCGATCCAACGGTCGAACAGCTCGCTCTCGTGGTCGGCGGCGGTATCGGCATCGAGGCTCTGGGTGACGAAGTAGGCCAGGTCATAGGCCGCGGTGCCGCTCCCGATGAGCTGGAAGTCGAGCAGGACCAGCGAGCCGTCGTCGTCGAAGAGCATGTTGTCGGCCCGGTAGTCGCCGTGGACGAGGGTGGCGGGCTCCTCGGCCATCTCCTGAAGCAGTGCTTCGAAGCCGCCGACCCACTTCTCGCCGACCCCACGGATCGAGGCGGGCAGGTCGAACGCGCCGGTCACCTTCTCCCATCCCTCGGCGAAGACCATCGGCAGGACCGCCGGATAGATCGGGTCGCCGATGCTGAGCCCCAGGCCCTGATCGATGATGGGACCGGCCTTGCGCCACCACGGCGCCTGCCACGCGGCAAGTTCGTCGACAGCGTGCTCGGCGTCGGCGAGGTCCATACCGATGACCTGGTCGACGCATCGCTTCTGGCCGAGGTCCTCGATGAGCAGCACGAACTGGGCCGTGTCCTCGTCGATGACCCCGTAGTAGCCCTTCGGGACGCGGATGGGCGACTGATGGGCCAAGTGGTTGTAGAAGCCGACCTCGCGGTGGTACATCCGCAGGATCGTCGAGGTGAACACGGCCGCCTCGTCGAGCGCGGGCATCTTCATCACGATGCTCGACGGGCACGACGATCCGGTGAGGTGGACCCGATAGACGGCGCTCGTGACGCCGACTCCGACGCCGATCAGCTCGGGTCGAGCGGTGTCGATCTCGAAGCCGGTGACGCTGCTCAGCCACTCGGCGCTGACGTCGTCGGCCGACGTCGGCATGGTCATGGTGCTCATGGACGTGCCCTCCCCTTCTGTTCACCCCCGGTTCACCGCATCGTACGCCAATGTGACCATCGTCACCTGCGATTCGGGCACCCGGTTGCGGGCAGCCGGTCCGACGACGACGATGGCACGACCATGATCGATCACGACATCGTCGACGACGTCACCCTGCTGACCATGCGAGCGGGCGAGAACCGGTTCAACCTTCCCTTCGTCGAGGCGCTCACCGCCGCCGTCGACGACGCTGCGGCCCGGGCCAAGCCCCTCGTGCTGACCGGCGAGGGCAAGTTCTTCAGCAACGGCCTCGATCTCGACTGGCTGCGGGGGGAAGGAGCCGACCGGGCCGAGGCGATGTTCCCCGTGCTCTATCGACTCCTGGCCAAGATCCTCACCTTCCCCGGCGCCACGGTCGCGGCGATCAACGGCCACGCCTTCGGAGGCGGACTCATCGTCTCGGCGGTCGCCGACCGACGGGTGATGCGCTCCGACCGGGGTTTCTTCTGCTTCCCGGAGGTCGACCTCGGCATGGCGATGTCCGACGAGTTCGACGCGGTCATCCAGGCCAAGCTCCCCGCCGATTCACTGCTCCAAGCCCTCGTCAGCGGCCACCGCTACGGAGGACCCGAGGCCAAGGCCGCGGGCCTGGTCCACGAGGTGGCGACCGAGGACCAGCTGGTCCCGACCTCAGTGGCGATGGCCGCCGAGCTGGCAGCCAAGGACGGCGAGACGATCGGCCGCATCAAGGCCAAGCACTTCCAGAGCGTCGTGGCGCTCCTCTGCCCCGACGGGATCTGACCGTCACCGTCCTCTGCGCGCCTACTCCGGGTCGTAGGTCCAGTCGGGACGTTTGCGCCAGAAGGTTTCGTCGTAGGTGGCCACCCCGTCGGCCAGGTCGACGAGCTTGGGGACGGGAAGCTGCCGCGGTCGGGGACAGCGGCGCAGTTCGATGTGCTCGGCGAACTCCTCGGTGAAGGCGTTGAGAATGCTGGCCACCACGATGCGCTCCTCGCTGGCGAGATAACACCGGGCCCCGTCGGTGACCCGGTTGAGCCAGCGCATGATCCCCTGCAGATCCGCCTCGGTGCCGATCCCTCGCTCGATGTTCTCGAGATGCACGGTGATCTCCCCGGACCCGAGCTTGCAGGGCGGGCACTGGCCGCACGACTCGACCGACAAGAACCGGGAGAAGCGGTAGGCGGTGTCGACCATGCAGGTGGTGTCGTCATAGACGATGAACCCCACCGAACCCATGCCGCTCCCGATCGCTTGGAAGCCTTCGTAGGTCACGGGTGTGTCGAGGTGGTCGGCGGTGACGACGGCGTTGGCGACGCCCGAGAACACGGCCTTGACGCTGCGCCCGTCAGGCAAGCCACTGCCCACCGCATCGATCACCGCCCGCAGGGGTGTCCCCATCTCGATCTCGCCCACGTCGGGAGCAACGACATCGCCGATCACCGTGGCGATCACGTGGCCGGGTGACGCCTCGGTGCCCATGGACCGGAACCAGTCGACGCCTCGGGCGAGGATCTGGGGCACCGTGGCGATGGTCTCGGCGTTGTTGACCAGGGTGGGGTTCGATGCCCCCGCCCCCCGACCTTCGGCGGACGGCTGGGTCGCCTGCCAGCCCGCCTGGGGACCGGTCGCGAACAGACCCTGCTCGTAGGGCGCGAACCAGCGAGGGAGCGGGGGGTTGCCCTCGATCACCTCGAGCATCGCCTTCTCCTCGCCGTAGAGGTACTCGTCGGGCCCGGCGACGATGTTGATGGTGCAGTCCGAGCAGATGCCGGCCGACTGCATCTCCTGGACCGCCCGGGTGACCGCCTCTCGCTCCCGCTCGAAGCTCGCTTTCAGGCAGATGTAGGCCGCCTCGGCGTCGACCGCGAACGCGGCGATGATGACACCTTCGACCAGCTGGTAGGGGTTGGCCCGCATGAGCGCCCGGTCCTTGAAGGTTCCCGGCTCACCCTCGGCCGCGTTGACGACAACGAAGCGACGACCCTCTCCCCCACCGGCGATGCTCGCCCACTTCCGGCCGGTCGGGAAGCCACCCCCGCCCCGGCCCCGGAGGCCCGAGGCGGTCAGCATCTCGATCGTCGCGGCAGGCCCCAGTTCCTGGGCGGCCTTGACCCCGAGCCCACCGAAGTCGGTCGCCAGATAGGCGTCGAGCGAATCGATCGGTTCGGACGGCAACAGGTACGGCTCGGCCATAGATGCCTCCGATCAGCGTGAGCCGAGAGGGCGGCGACGCCGCCAGGCCTGGGCGACCGCAGGGGACTCCCAACCACCGTCGGCGGCGTTGACGTTCGTGCCCGGAGGGACGATCTCGTCGATGCGGTCGAGGGTGGCGTCGTCGAGCGCCACGTCGCCGGCGGCGAGCAGGCCGTCGAGCTGTTCCATCGTGCGGGGGCCGATGATGGCGGAGCTGACCGCCGGGTGGGCGAGCACGAACCCCAGCGCCAAGTGAGGCAACGTGAGACCGGCGTCGGATGCGAGCGACTCGAGGTCGGGGATGCGCTCGAGCTTCTGCCCGACGCCCTCTCGCTCGGGATCGAAGCGCTCGGGCTGGCGGGCAGCCCGCCCTTCCTTCGGCACCTCGGCGCCGGGGCGGTATCGGCCGGTGAGGAAGCCCCCGTTCAGCGGACTCCAGGGGATGACGCCCATGCCGTAGCGCTCACAGGTCGGCAAGACCGAGCTCTCGATGCCGCGCACGAAGATCGAATAGGGCGGCTGTTCGACCCGGAACCGCTCGTGACCGCGACGCTCGGCGGCCCACTGGGCCTCGACGATCTGGTCGGGCGGGAACGTCGACGAGCCGAGGTAGAGGATCTTGCCCTGGTGCACCAGGTCGGACAGCGCCGACAGGGTGTCGTCGATGTCGGTGGCCGGGTCGGGACGGTGCACCTGGTAGAGGTCGATGCGGTCGGTGTTCAACCGGCGCAGGCTGTTCTCGACCTCCTGGACGATCCACCGGCGGCTGTTGCCTCGCTGGTTGCGGTCCTCGCCCATCGGGCCGTGGAACTTGGTGGCCAGCACGACCTCGTCGCGCCGACCCTCGAGGGCCGTGGCCACCACCTCCTCGGACTGACCAGCGGAGTAGACGTCGGCGGTGTCGACGAAGTTCACCCCCTCGTCGAGGGCCTTGCGGATGACGGCCACCCCGTCGTCTGCGTTGTACCGGGCGAAGTTCATCGCACCGAGGCAGAGCGTGCTGACCTTCACTCCGGTCGTGCCGAGCGAGCGATAACGCATCAGGTTCCCCCTGGATCGACGTCAGCGCCCAGTGTGCCAGCGACGCGGTCCTTTCACCTGACGACACGATCACCCGCCGGGGATCAGTTCAGTTGGTCGAGGTGGTCCTCGACCGGGAT
>SKKL01000228.1 GCA_007121465.1 Acidimicrobiales bacterium
CCGACGAGGTGCCGCTGCCCGACCAGTCACGGGTGGCGGGGGTCGAGCTCAGTGGGTTGGCCTCGGTCGAGTGCGCCGTCCTGGTGCACACCGGCAGCTACGGCACCATCGGCGACACCTACCGAGCGCTCGGCGCATGGGTCGCCCGCCACGCACACCCCCACCCCACCGAACCCGTTCGCGAGCAGTACCTGGTGAGCCCTGCCGAGAGCGACGACCCCACTCGGTACCGGACCGAGATCTGCTGGCCGGTCGAACCACCCGAGGAGCGATAGGAAGGGACCTCTTTCCCTAGAAACCACGAAGGAGACGGCCCAAGATGGAGCCGTGACCACTCCGGATCCGAACCCCATGCCGCCTCCCCCGGAAGGCTCATCCGGCGGGCCCGTCCTCGCACGGAGTCGCGATGACCGGGTGATCGGCGGAGTGTGCGGCGGCCTCGGCCGCTACCTCGGCATCGAACCCGTGCTGGTCCGGATCGCCTTCGTGGTGCTCGCCGTGGCCGGCGGAAGCGGGCTGCTCGCCTACCTCCTCGCCTGGCTCCTCATCCCCGAGGAGCGCCCCGGCGACTCCATCGACCCCGCGCCGCGATCCTCCGGCGCCAATGGCCCGGTGATCATCGGCGCCCTCCTGGTGGCGGCCGGCATCGCGATGTTGGTCGACCAGCTCATCCCCGGGTTCCGACGAGTGCTCGGCCCCGCCCTCCTCATCGCCCTCGGCCTGTCCGTCCTACTGATCGCGAAGCGACGATGAACACCGACTGGTCACCCACCGAACCCGGCGGGGGCGCTGAGCCCTTCGCCGCCGGCCGACCGTCGCCGGACGAGGCGACCCACAGGCGAGCCTGGGACCAGGTGCTGGGCGGGGTCCTGCTCGTGGTCGCGGGGTCCCTGTGGCTGCTCGACACCGCGTCGGACGTGAGCGTGCCGTGGCGGACCCTCCTCCCCATCGCCCTCGTGGTGGTGGGGTTGGCGACGGTCATCCTCGCCCTGCGGCGCCCGGCCGGCGAACTGATCGGCACCGGCGTGTTCCTCACCGTGCTCGTCGTGGTGTCCGCCCTCGCCCCGGCCAATCTCGGCTTCACCATCGGTGAACGCAGCGAGCGGCCGAGCACCCTCGACCAGGCAACCGAGGGCTACAGCCACGGCATCGGCTCCCTCGAGGTCGACCTCGAACGCCTCGAGCTCAGCGAGTCGATCACCGTCGAGGTGGGTCTCGGGATCGGCGACCTCCGGATCGTGGTCCCCGAGGAGGTGCCGCTCGACGTGCGAGCAACCGCCGGCGTCGGAGAGGTCGAGGTGCTCGACCGCCGGAGCAGTGGTGTCGGCCCCCGGGTCGAGGAGCTCTTCGACGACGACAACGACGGCCCGACGCTGCGGATCGACGCATCCGTCGGCGTGGGCCAGATCCAGGTGGTGCGGCCATGAACGACTCCAAGCCCGACTTCGCCGGCCTGGGATTCGGGATGTTCTTCATCGTGGTCGGCGCCGCCTTCACCCTCCACCAGCTCGATGCCTGGGAGCTCCAGCTCTCCTACCTGCTGCCCCTCGTCCTCATCGGCATCGGTGTCTCGATGCTGGTGGGATGGGCCGCGTCGGCGAGGAGGGAACAGTGAACCGCAACGTGGGGCTGCTCGGTGGGGCGCTGGTCCTCCTCGGCGTGCTCTGGCTGCTCGACGCCCTCGATGTGGTCGACGTGCTGCGCTGGTCGATGATCTGGCCGGCACTGGTCATCGCGGTGGGAGCCTCGATGGTCGTCGGCGGCCTGAAGGGACGACCGGGCCGACGACAGTCACTCGCCGGCCCCGATCTCGAGGAGGTGGTGGTGCTCGGCGACCGCGACCTGATCGCCGGCCCCACCTTCGCCGGTGGATCGGTGACCGCCGTGCTCGCCGACGTGGACCTCGACCTTCGCGGCACCGAGCTGGTCTCGTCGCCCGCCACCCTGGTGGTGACCACGGTGATGGGCGAGGTGATGGTGCACATCCCGCCGACGTGGAGGGTCCAGACCTCGGGCTCTGCGCTGTTGAGCGACGTCAAGGTCCGCCGGGACCATGCACGACCCGACGGGGACGCCCCCGAGCTGATCGTCCAGACCTCCGGGGTGTTCGGCGACGTCAAGGTGCGCTGAGCGCTCGGTCAGGGCTCCTCGTAGTCGAGGCCCTCGGCGGCGAGCGCGTCGCCGAGGATGGCGATGGCTTTCGGGCCGACGCCGTGGATGGCCAACAGCTCCTTCTTCGAGTGGCCTGCCACCTGCCGGAGCGTGGTGATGCCGTTGTAGGAGAGCTCGCGAGCGGCGGTCTTGCCGATCTCGTTCGGGAGGTCGCCCACCGGGCGAATGTCGGGTGTGTCAGCCATGACGGTCCGCTGTGCTCACCGGGCTCGCTGGTACCGACAGACCTGCACGCCCGTGGGCGTCGTCACCGACGACACCAGATCGAACGGACGGGCTGCACCGTCGGTCGGGAAGATCGTCTTGCCACCCCCGAGGATGATCGGCTCGATCATGAGGAGCAACTGATCGACGAGATCGGCCTCGAGCAGCGAGCGAACGAGCTGGGCGCTCCCCATCACGCTGACGAGGCCGCCCGGCCGCTCCCGCAGTGCCGTCACCGCCTCGACCAGATCAGCCCCACGGATCAGCGAGGTGGGTCCCCACGTGATGTCGTCCTCGCCCAGGGTGTCGGAGACCACGTGCTTGTCGGCGGCGTTGATCCAGTCGGCGAACGGATCACCCGCTCGCGCCGGCCACGCCCCGGCCATGACCTCCCACGTGCGCCGGCCATAGAGGAGTGCCTCGGTCTTGTCGGCCACCTCGTCGATCGCCGCGCCCATGACCTCCGGATCGAAGAACGGCATGGACCAGCCGCCGTGGACGAACGCGCCGTCGGTGTCCTCCTCCGCTCCGCCGGGGGCCTGAACGACGCCGTCGAGACTGATGAACTCGCTGATGATGATCTCCATGCGGTGGGTGACTCCCGCACCGTCGCGGACTCATCGGCGAGGACCCCTCGCCTCCGGCACAGCTCCTCAGAGACGAGCGTCGACGATGCCCACGTGGCTGACCTTTCCTCCGCCACCGCCCCGCGACAGCCCCGATACGGCGCCACGGGGGCGACCCGGCGAGCTCAGCACCTCCACATCGGGGTTCACCGGCGACAGGATGTCGGGGAACGGGGCGATCCCCATGGTGAAGCCCGTGACCTCGTCGCTGTCGGAGTCGATCCGGTACCGCTCGAGATCGTCGACCGGGATTCCGTAGGTGGTCTCGTCATCGAGCCTGATGATCAGGGTCTGGGTCATCGATCCGTTCCTTCGCTCACTCGCTGGTTGGACGATCACCACGTCGAGCCACCGTCGTCGGGGTTACACCGCGCGATCGGCCCACCCCGACACACCCCACTCCGAGACCCTCCCGATACCGTGACGATGAGCCGACCACCCCCTCCCAGGCAGGCAACTGATGACCCTCACCCTCGCCAACGGCCCACTGGCCGCCAGGGCGCCCTCCACCACCAACTACGAGGTGACGGGGCCGGCCCACAAGCTGCTCCTCACCGACTTCCCCCGCCGGGTTCGCGCCACCTTCGGCGGACAGGTCCTCCTCGACACCCGAGCGGCGAAGCTGCTCCACGAGTCCAACCTGCTCCCCGCGCTCTACGTGCCCGAGGACGACATCGACCAGCGCCTCCTCGAACCCACCGACCACACCACGCACTGCCCGTTCAAGGGCGACGCCTCCTACTGGACCGTACGTGTCGGCGACCGCGTCGCCGAGAACGCGATGTGGGCCTACCCCGAGCCCATCGCCGAAGCCGAGTGGCTGCGCGGCCATCGGGCCCTCTACTTCGATCGCATGGACGCCTGGTTCGACGAGGACGAGCGCATCGAGGGCCACCTGCGCGACCCGTACCACCGGGTCGACGTTCGCCGAACCAGCCGACACGTGGTCGTCCGCTGCGGCGACACGATCCTCGCCGAGTCGACCCGGCCGATGCTCCTCAGCGAGACCGGGCTACCCAACCGCTACTACCTCCCCGCCGACGACGTCCGCGGCGACCTTCTCGTCTCCTCGACCACCACGAGCGTCTGCCCCTACAAGGGTGAGGCCAACTACTGGTCGTTCCGCGACGGCGACCGCACCATCGCCGATGTGGCCTGGGGCTACCACCAGCCCCTCGACGAAGCCGCCCGGGTCGCCGACCACCGATGCTTCGCGTCGAGCGACGACATCACCGTCGAGGTCGACGGCGAACCTGTGCGCTGACGCCCCCGCTGTGCTGGACTCGGGCGCCATGACCGACCGGATCGAAATCTCCCGAGACATCGCCGCCTCACCCGAGGCCGTGTACGCCGCCATCTCCGACGTGACCCGCATGGGCGAGTGGTCCACCGAGTGCTACGCGTGCGAGTGGCACGACGGCGTCGAGGGTGCCGCCGTCGGAGCGACCTTCGACGGCCACAACCGCAACGGCGACAAGGAGTGGACCTCCCAGGGCACGGTCATCGAGGCCGACCCCGGCCGCTCCTTCGTCTTCGAGTGCTCGATGTTCGACTTCCACTTCTCGACCTGGGGCTACCGCATCGAGCCGACCGACACCGGCAGTCGGGTCACCGAGTGGAGCGAGGACCTCCGGCCCGAGTCGACCCTCGAGTTCAGCGTGAAGATGTCAGGCATCGACGACCGGGCCGGGCGCAACCGCGAGACGATCAGCACCACCCTCGAACGCCTCGCCACCACGCTCGAAGCCTGACCGAGGCAGCGCTCAGGCGCGGCGGTGGAGATCGGGATGGGGAACCGTGCGGTAGAGCGCGACCGACGCCACCGCCAGGTACGACCACCCGGCGATCACCGCCATCCACAGCAACGGCACACCAACCGGCGTCGTCGCGGTGGCGGCGCCGACGACGAAGCCGGCCGCGACCAGTCCCGACGCGGCCCGCGAGCCGGTGGACAGGCCTGCCTCGCCGCGCCGTGCGAACCAGGTGCCCAGCAGCCAGAAGGCGACGGCGAGGGCGATGAACCCGACTCCTCCGGCCACCAGGTGCAGGATGCCGGAGAGACTGGCGGACTCGGGGGCACCATCGGGCGTGCCGGGCGGGAAGCCCTCCATCGGGTCGGCCACGAACACCCCGGAGAGCACCAGGCCGGCTCCGTACACCCCGATGAGCACGCCGACCGAACGGACGGGTCGCAGCGCACGCAGATAGCCCCATGCGGCGACGAGGACCATGAGTCCCACGACCACCAAGTTGGCGATCTGGACCCATCCCCACGGCCCGTTCGCCAACA
>SKKL01000004.1 GCA_007121465.1 Acidimicrobiales bacterium
CGCCCGCCACAAGCACCCCGCCCACGTCTGGTTCCTCGACGAGGCACTCCCCCGCAACGCCAACGGCAAGTTCCTCAAGCGCGAACTGCGCGACCAGCTGGTGGGTCAGACCCGCTGAGAGTGTCCGCGACCCCCGCTGCGGCGGTACTCCTCGACGATCGGCCGCAGCTCGGCGGGTGCCGCACCGTGCAGGATCACGCCGTCGCACCCGAGGTCGAACTGCTTCCGGACCGCCGCCACGCACCGGTCGGGGTCGCCGACGGCGGCCGGCTCGAGCCACTCGTCGGGGATCAGGGTGGCCACGTGTTCGAGCTGGTCGGTCGTGGCGCTGACGTCGAGCGCGCCGGCCGACCGGACCACCGGGTCGGACCGGAACCGTTCGAGCACCGCCGGGTCCCAGTCGTTGGTGCGCACCATCAGGTCCCCGTAGGCCTGGAGGTAGGTGCCGAGCCGCCCGACCAGCTTGAGGAGGCGTTGGTCCTCGGGGATCCAGTCGCCGATGGTGGCGAAGCACGACCAGACCGTGACCGAGTCGGGGTCGCGGCCCGCCTCCTCGGCCGCCTGCTTCACGGTTTGCACACAGCGTTGGGTGGTCTCGTCGGTGAAGAAGGTGTGCAGGACGACCTCGTCGAAGCACCGGCCGCCGAGAGCGAGGCTGTTCGGGCCGAAGGCGACGAGACCCATGGGGAGGTGCTCGTCGAGCGTGGAGTCGAGCGACAGGACCGGCCACGATCCCGCCGGTCCGTCGTGACCCACGATCGTCTCACCCCGGAACAGACGCCGCATCAACCCCGCGAAGTCCTCGAGCTGAGCGGTGGTGATGCGGGGGATGCCGAATGCGTCCTGCATGAGGGGGATGCCACGCCCGAGGCCGAGAACGAACCGACCGCCGGTGAGGCTCTGCATCGTCAGGGCGTACCCGGCGGTGACCATCGGGTGGCGGGTGTTGTGGTTGGTCGCCGCGGTCTCGATGGTGATCCGCCCCGTCACTGCTCCCGCCGCACCCGACAGGGTGAGCGCCTCCTTGCGGTTGAACCGCTCGGAGATGAACGCCGTGCCGAACCCGAGAGATTCGGCTTCGACCACCTCGTCGATGATCTGCCGGGACGTCGCGGGCTGGCCGGCCAATGCGTAGAAGCCGAGCTCGTCGAGGACTGGTTCAGGCGCGGTCATGGTCGGCAACCCCCATCGGTCCCGGTTCCGGGACCGACCCGACGGTAGGTCCTTTCCGGTGTCAAAAGGTATGATCCCGCATCGAAGCCGAGGGAGGCCTCAACTCCGTGTCACCCGCAGGACCCGATCCCGAGAGGGTCGCTCGAGCGCTCGTCGACTACGCCAACGAGCTTCACCACGCCCCGCCGAACAGGCTTCCGGAACTCGTCGAGCGGACCTGTCGCCTCCTCGGAGGAGAGGATGCCGACATCCGGCTCATCAACCTCGCACAGCAGCATCTCGTATCGCTGGGATCCCACACCAACCCGCTCGACGTAGAAGGCACCCTCGCCGGCCGGGCCTATCGCACCGGTGAGACCACCCTCCAGACCGACGGGCCCCGACTCAGGCTCTGGATCCCCCTGCTCGACTCCTCGGAACGAATGGGCGTCCTCGGAGTGACCGTCGCCAGTGACGAGGACGAGCTGAGCACTGGCGCCGGCGAGATGTGGTCGGCCCTCGGATGCCTCGTCGGCCAAGCCATCATGAGCATGGCCGGATACGGCGACGACATCGCCCTGACCCGGGGGATGAGCAACACCACCCTCGCGGCCGAGATGCGTTGGGGTCAGCTCCCACCACTCACCTACTGGACCCCCGAGGTGACGGTGTCGGGGATCCTCGAACCGGCCTATGAGATTGCCGGCGACACCTTCGACTACGCCGTCGGAGGCACCACCGTGCAGGTGGCGGTCCTCGACGCGATGGGCCACGGCCTGGAGGCGAGTCGAATGGCCAACATGGCGGTGGTGGCGTACCGGCACGCCCGCCGCCACGGTCGATCCATCCACGACATGCTCTCCGACATCGATGAGGTCATCAGCACCGAGTACGGCAATCACCGCTTCGTGACGGGCCAGCTCGCCACCCTCGACATCCACGACGGGACACTGCAGATCGTCAACGCCGGCCACCCCCTCCCCCTCCACTTCCGGGCCGGTCGCTACATCGGCCCCGTCGAGTGCTCTCCGTCTCGGCCACTCGGTCTCGGCCAGGTCGAGACCCACGTGACGGAGACATCCCTCGAGCCCGGCGATGCCGTGCTCTTCTTCACCGATGGCGTGACCGAGTCCCGCCACCCCACCGGAGAGGAGCTCGGCGAAGAGTGGCTCGCCGATCTGATGTCCCGACAGCTGCGGAGCGGACTCAGCTCCCCCGAGGCACTGCGACTCGTGGTCCGGGCGCTGTACGACCGGGCGGGTCCCGCCCTCCACGACGACGCCACCATGGTGCTCATCCGCTGGGCGGGGAGCGCCGAACAGCAGTAGCACCGATGCAGTTCCACGTCGTGCACGACACACTGGTGGTCATGGCCCGAACGATCGCCACCAACACCGTCGTCGACCTCGATGAGCTGGTCGAGTTCCTACGCCCCCGTCATCGGGCGATCATCACCACCGTGCGATCCGACGGACGCCCTCAGCTGTCACCGGTGACATGCGGGATCGACGACGAGGCTCGCATCGTCGTGTCGACCTACCCGCAGCGGGCCAAGGTCACCAACCTGCGCCGCGACCCGACGGTGTCGGTCTGTGTCCTGTCCGACGAGTGGAACGGCCCGTGGGTCCAGGTCGACGGCACCGCCGAGGTCATCGACCTCCCCGACGCGGTCGAGCCGCTGGTGGACTACTACCGGAGCATCTCGGGCGAGCACCCCGACTGGGACGAGTACCGCCAGGCCATGATCGACCAGGGCAAGAGCCTGATCCGGGTGACACCCGAGCGGTGGGGCCCGGTCGCCACCGGCGGGTTCCCACCCGAGCTGGCCGACAGCTGAGCTCGGTCCCTGGCGTTCTGTCCATGACCCCTGCACACGACGATCTCCCTTCCGGCCCCACCACCCAGATCATCGTCGTGATGGGTGTGAGCGGCGCGGGCAAGTCCACCGTCGGCCGTCGCCTCGCCGACCGGATCGGCGCCGAGTTCGTCGAGGGAGACGACTTCCACCCCGAGGAGAACATTGCCCGCATGTCCGCTGGGCTTCCCCTCACCGACGAGCACCGTGAGCCCTGGCTGGACGCGCTGGCGGTCCAGGTCACCGATGCCGCTGCGACCAACACCCCCACCGTGATCGCCTGCTCCGCCCTGCGGCGATCGCACCGGGACCAGATCCGATCGGCAGGACCGGTCGCGTTCGTCTTCCTCCTGGCCGAACCCGACGAGCTGGCCCGGCGGGTGGAGTCTCGCGACCACGACTTCATGCCGCCCGAGCTCCTCGACGACCAGCTCACCACGCTCGAGCCACCGGGCCCCGACGAGGTCGACGTGCTCGTCGTCGAAGCCGCCGGGAGCGTCGATGCCACCGTCGACGCCTCTCTCGACGCGCTCGGGATAGTCGGGCCGCAGACGGGTAGGGACACGGGCAGTTCCACCAATGACACCCGGACGGGGAGAGACAGCGCGTGAAGATCGGACTCGTCGGACTCGGACGGATGGGCGACAACATGGCGACCAGGCTGCGGGACCACGGGCACGAGGTGGTCGGCTACGACACCGACCCCGAGCGGCGCGACGTCGGGGACCTCGCCGAGCTCGTCACCTCCCTCGACGGTGAGGACCGACGAGTGGTGTGGGTCATGGTCCCCGCCGGTGGACCCACCGAGACGACCCTCGCCGAGCTGGCCGATCACCTCGGAGACGGTGACCTGATCGTCGATGGCGGTAACAGCAACCACCACCACTCCCGGCGTCACGCCGAGGAGCTCGCCGCCCGGGGCATCGGCTTCGTCGACGCCGGGGTGTCGGGCGGCATCTGGGGCCGCACGGAGGGCTACTGCATCATGGCCGGAGGCGACCCCGACGACATCGCCACCCTCCAACCCGTCTTCGACGCCTTGGTCACCGACGGCGGGTTCGCCCACGTGGGCCCGAACGGAGCCGGTCACTACTCCAAGATGATCCACAACGGGGTCGAGTACGCCATGATGCAGGCCTACGCCGAGGGCTACGAACTCCTTGCCGCCGGCGAACTCGACATCGATGTGGCCGCCATCTTCGAGGTGTGGCGCCACGGAAGCGTCGTCCGGTCATGGCTGCTCGACCTGCTCACCCCCGCCCTGGCCGAGGACCCCGACCTGTCATCGGTGCGCGGATGGGCGGAGGACTCCGGCGAAGGCCGGTGGACCGTCGACGAGGCGGTCGCTCGCGGGGTTCCCGCGCCGGCCATCACCGCGGCCCTCTTCGCCCGTTTCGCGTCACGTCAGGACGATTCTCCGGCCATGCGCGCGATCGCCACCATGCGCAATCGCTTCGGTGGCCACGAGACCCAGCCGGGCGAGCCGAACGCACCGGGGGGAGTAGATCCGTCCGAGCAGGGGTAAGGAGGTCTCCGCACATCGCTACCAGCCCACGGAGGCTTCACATGTACATCGGACTCGGCACCCTGCTGCTCATCATCATCCTCATCATCATCTTCGCCTGAGGCTGACGATGGAGACGATCAAGAACGACACCAACCAGGTCCGCGAAGAGTTCGACGGGCTGAGCACCCCGACCCAGGTGTTCATCGCCACCCTCGTCGGCATCGGGCTCATCATCGGTCTCCTGCTCGGCGGCGCGATCGGCTACGGCATCGCCGTCGACGAGGTCGACGGGCGTGACTGCATCGAGTACGAGGACACCCTCTACTGCGCCGACTGACCGGCCCGGGCGGGACCTCCGGGAGCGTCACGCTTCCTGGAGGTCCCGACGCCGGAACACCGCGACCCCGACAGCGACCGCCACCGCGGCGACCCCGACCATGATCAGGGCGGCGACGACGGGGTAACTCTGAACGGGTACGGCGGCGAGGTGACGGAACGGGCCCAGCTCGAGCACACTCTCGGGCAGCTCGATGATCCCTCCGACCAGATCCAGCACGTAGGCGAGGATGATCGTCCCGTAGGTGACCGGTGCGGTCAACCGGGGAGCGACCCCGGCCAGAGCGACTCCGATGCCGAGGAACAGCCAGGCGATCGGAACGAGGTTCAGCGCAGTGGCGGGAAGATCGCCGAGCGACATGGGCGATCCGACCACCGCCACCCCGATCCACGCGGCGCCGACGGTCAC
>SKKL01000109.1 GCA_007121465.1 Acidimicrobiales bacterium
CCTAGCCGTCGAGGTCGGCCCGGGTGAACAGCGCCCGAACCTCGAGCAAGGCGCCCGCGAGCAACGCATGGTCGCCGCCGCGGCGGTCGATCACGCACAGGACCTCATCGATGGCGACCGGGAGTTCGGTGGACAGCGACAGGGCGGTCGCTGGGCGAGGGCGGCGTGGGGGTCGGTCACGACCTCTTCCGCGGGGGACGAGGGAGGGTTCGCTCCAGTCGGTCGGCGACCTGGCGGTATCGGGAGACCGGCACCAGGTGGACACCGTCGAAGGCGCCCGACTCGCCGATGGCATGGACGAGATCACAGGCGAAATCGACGCCGGCGTCGGGGTCGCTCTCGAGGGCGCTGATGAGGTGGTCGGGAACGGCGAGCTCGGGGATGGTGGCCGACAGCTTGCGGGCCATCGCGGCCGAGGCGGGGACCATGACCCCCGCGAAGATCGGACCATCGAAGTCCACCGTCTCCCGCCAGGCGAGGAGATCGTCGAGCGAGAACGCCACCTGGACGAAGAGGAAGTCAGCGTCGAGCTTCCACGAGGGGATCCGCTTCAGGCCTGTCGCGGCTCCGAGGCGCAGAGGCGTGTCCGAGTCGGTGGCGAACTGCCGGGCCTCGGCGAGCATGGTGCGCACGGTGAGGTCGTCGGAACGTTTCCCGGTCTCGGGGCGGTCGCCGTAGACGAACAGGAACTCGTCGACGCCGTAGGCGGCCGCGGTCAGCAGGTCGCGCCGGAAGCCGAGAACGTTGCGGTCCCGGGCGTTGAGACAGGCGATCGACCGGCCGCCCATGAGCTCCACCTCGTGGGCCACGGCGATGCTCGAGACGGTGGCACGGCCGATGTGGTTGTCGGGGATCAGGTAGGCCGAGGCGATGCGGCTCATGACCCCGATCTGGTGGCGCACGTGCATGAGGTCGGGGCGGGTGGCGGGCTCGACCTCGCACACCACGCTGAACGCCCGGTCGTCCATGGGGCGATCATAGGACCCCGGGCGGGACGCCGATCCGCCCCGTCAGTCCCCTGGACCGTCGAGCTCGGTGAGCAGCGGGAGGAGCTGGGGAAGACCGATCGGCTCGGTGGCCAGTGCCGAGCGGTTCAGCCGGGTCAACACCAGGTCCTGGTTGGGGACGACGGCGACGAACTGACCTCCGAGGCCGAGAGCGACGTGGGCGACCGGATCGCCGGTTGCGACCTCGTCCTGTCCGGGGGCGGTCCCGATCTGGCCGGCATCGGTCCCGTGGAGCCACCAGAGCAGGCCGTAGGTGGGGTTGAGCTCGGTGGAGGGACGGGTGGCCTCGGCCACGAACTCGGCGGGAACGACCTGGGTGCCGTCCCACTCGCCCTCCCGCAGGGTGAGCAGCCCGAAGCGGGCCATGTCTCGGCAGGTCATCTGGGCGCCCATGAAGGTGAGGGTGTTGCCGGCGGGGTCGATGGTCAGTTCGGTGGCCTCCATGCCGATCGGGCCGAAGAGGTGCTCGGCGGCGAACGTCCCGACGTCGACGCCGGTGGCCCGTTCGAGCACCGCGTCGAGCACCTGGATCGCTGCGTTGTTGTAGTCCCAGTGGGTGCCCGGCTCGTGCTGCTGGTCGAGCCCGATGGCATAGGCGGTCTTGTCCTCTTCCACGCTCGCGAGCTGGACATAGTCGGAGTCGACGCTGTGGAACCGTCCGGAGTCGTTGGCGAGGAGCTGGCGGATCGTCACCCCCTCGCTCGGGGTCCCCACCCACTCGTCGATGAAGTCCGACGCGGGCTGGTCGATTCTCAGGTGGCCCTGGTCCTCGGCGATTCCGACCAGGAAGGCGGTGATCGACTTGGTGACCGACCACGTCTCGGCGGGATCGTCGGGGCCGGTGTCGTGCCAGTACCACTCACCGACGATCCGGCCGTCGGTCACGAGGACCAGGCAGGCGGCCCCGCCGCGCTCGGCCCGGTCGGCGAGCTCGTCGAGCACGGCGGGATCGAACCCAGCGACGGTGGGGTCGATCACCTCCCATTCCGGCGACGGCCACGCCTCCGTCGCGTCGCCACCCAGGTCCGAGACGGGGTCGGGCTCGCCGGGCTCGGAGATGGTCGTGTCGGGGGCAGCCGTGGTGACCGGTGGATCGGAGGTCTCGGCGGAGTCGTCGTCACTGCATGCCGCGGCGAGGAGGGCCAGGGTGGCGAGGACGGCGATCGCGACGCGGCGGCGACGAGTCAGTGGGCGAGGCGTGGTGCCCTGGTGAGGCGTGGTGCCCAGATTTCGTGGCATGGCCTCCCGAGATTACCGGCCGGAATGGTCCCCGAGGAGTCGTCGCCGACCGGTGGGGTCGAGGCGCATGGGCGTGTGGAGGATCCCGTCCTCGACGACGTCGTCGCCGGCCCGAGTGAACCCGAACTGCGCGTACCAGTCGGCGAGATGGGCCTGGGCCTGAACGACGACGGGCCCGTCGAGGGTGTCGAGTGCCTGGTCGATCAGGCGCGCCGCGAGGCCGGCTCCTCGGGCGCGTGGTGCCGTGACGACCCGTCCGACGTGGGCTACCCCGTCGACGTCGACGAGGGTACGCAGGTACGAGATGGGGCCTTCGTGGTCGGCGTACCACCAGTGGCGGGTCGTGTCGTCGAGGTCGGCGCCGTCGAGCTCGGGGTAGGCACAGTCCTGTTCGACCACGAAGACGTCGACCCGCAGCCGCAGGAGGGCATAGAGGGTGGAGGGGTCGATTCCGTCGAGGGTCCGGCACTCGGGTGGATCCGGTGGTGTGACCGTCACCCGCCCGACGCTACCCGGCCGCCGACGAACTCTTCGCCGACCTACTTGACCGCCGGGTCGAGTGACCGGAAGGATGACCCGGACGCTCGAGTTGAGGAGACCGGATGGGGCCGTTGGCAGGGGTGAAGGTCGTCGAGATCGCGGGGATCGGTCCGGGGCCGTTCTGCGCCATGATGCTGGCGGACATGGGAGCCGAGGTCATCCGGGTCGATCGTGCCCAAGCCGTTCGCGGGGGTGACCCGAGCGCGCCGCCCGCCGATGCCCTCAACCGGGGCCGCCGCTCGATCGGGGTCGACCTGAAGAACCCCGAGGGCCTCGCCGTCGTCCTCGACCTCGTCGAGTCCGCCGACGCCTTGATCGAGGGGTTCCGTCCCGGAGTCGCCGAACGCCTCGGCATCGGTCCCGAGGAGTGCCTCGCCCGCAACCCGCGCCTCGTCTATGGCCGGATGACCGGCTGGGGCCAGTCCGGGCCCTACGCTCACACCGCGGGCCACGACATCAACTACATCGCCCTTGCCGGTGCCCTCGATCCGATCGGTCGGGCCGGTGGTCCGCCGGTTCCGCCCCTCAACTTGGTCGGTGACTTCGGTGGCGGCGGACTGCTGCTCGCCTACGGCCTGGTGTGCGCACTGCTCGAGAGCTCCCGCAGCGGCGAAGGCCAGGTGGTCGACGCGGCGATGGTCGACGGCTCCGCGGTGCTCACCACCATGTTCCACGCCTTCTCGGCGATGGGAATCTGGAACCCCGAGCGGGGGACCAACCTGCTCGACACCGGTGCTCACTTCTACGACACCTACGAGACGTCCGACGGGGGCTATGTCGCCATCGGGTCGATCGAGCCGCAGTTCTACGCCGAGCTCCTGCGTCTCACCGGGCTCGAGGGAGACGCCGACTTCGCGGCCCAGATGGACCGCTCCCGTTGGCCCGAGCTGTCCGAGCGCCTCGCCGAGGTGTTCCGAACCAAGACCCGCGACGAGTGGTGCGAGATCATGGAGGGCACCGACGTGTGCTTCGCTCCGGTCCTGTCGCTCACCGAGGCCCCGAGTCATCCCCACAACGTCGAGCGGGGCACGTTCGTCGAGGTGGCCGGGGTGACCCAGCCGGCACCGGCTCCCCGTTTCAGCCGCACGACCGCAGAGATCCAGCGACCCCCGTCCCACGCCGGTCAGCACACCGAGGAACTCCTCGGCGAGCTCGGCTACGACGCCGACCGGATCGATTCGCTGCGATCGGCGGGGGCGGTCGTCTGAGGCGACGGTAGGGTTCGGAATCGATGGCTACCCTCGTCTCGTTCCACGCTCATCCCGACGACGAATCGATCGCGACCGGCGGCCTCCTCGCCCGTGCCGCCGCTGACGGTCACCGCGTCGTGCTGGTGTTCGCCACTCGCGGCGAGCACGGCGAGGTGCCTCCTGGGTTCCTCGGTGAGACCGAGCAGCTGGGTGTGCGGCGCGTGGCCGAGAGTCATGCGTCGGCCGAGGTGCTCGGTGTGCACCGTGTCGAGTTCCTCGGCTACGTCGACTCGGGGATGATGGGAACCCCCGAGAACGATGCGCCCTACTCGTTCTGGTCGGCATCGTCGGAGTCGGCGGCCCGGCGCCTGGCGGCGATCCTCGACGAGGAGCAGGCCGAGGTGCTCACGATCTATGACGACCACGGAAACTACGGACACCCCGACCACATCCAGGTGCATCGAGTCGGTTCCCGGGCCGCCGATCTCGCCGGCACCGTCGATGTGTTCGAGGCCACCATGAACCGCGACGCCATCGCGAGGATTCGCGCGGCGGCCGCCGAGGCCGACCCCGACGGCCGGTTCGCCTCCGAGGCCCCCGACGACCCCGACTTCGGCACTCCCGACGCGCAGATCACTCACGCCGTCGACGTCGTCGATCTCATCGAGGTCAAGCGGGCGTCGATGATCGCCCACGCCAGCCAGATCACCGAGGAGTCCTTCTTCCTCCAGATGCCACCCGAGGCCTTCTCTGCCGCCTTCGGGACCGAGTGGTACATCCGCCACGGGTCCGACCACCGCGACGGTCCCGAGTGGGTACGGCTCCTGCCGGGGCTCGACGCGTGAGTCGCCTGCTCCTGGTGCGTCACGGCGAGGCGTCGGCCGGTTTCGGCTCCGACCGCGATCCGGGCCTGTCGGTCGAGGGCCACGCCCAAGCCGACGCGGTCGCCGAGCAGCTGGCGGAGCGAGGACCACTCGCACTGGTGACCAGCCCGTTGCGACGGTGCCGAGAGACCGCCGCACCCCTGGCGGCCCGGTGGTCGACCGACGCGATCGTCGAGGCGGGCATCGCCGAGGTGGCGGCGCCGTCCGACGACCTCGACGAGCGGGCTCGATGGCTGCGCGGCGCCCTCGCCGGGAGCTGGGCCGATCTCGAGCCCGGCCCGCGTCGATGGCGCAACGACACTCTCGAGACGGTCCGTTCGCTCGGTCGGGCCCACCCCGACGGAGCGGTCCTCGTGACCCACTTCATCGTCGTCAACGCCGTGATCGGCGAGGCCGTCAGCGACGATCGGGTGATGGTCCGACGACTCGACAACGGATCGATCACCGAGCTCGATGTCGACGACGACGGCTCGCTCCGGCTGGTGACCGGCGGCGAGACCGGGGAGTCGAGGGTGTGGTGACAGATTCGGGAACGGGGGGAGGTCCGATGATCCGACGATGGGTGCACACCTCGATCGCCCAGCAGGTGGTGGTCGGCCCGGGCGCGGTGACCACGATGCGCGACATGGCGAAGATGCTCGGGTTGCGCCGGGTGCTCCTCGTCACCACCGCCGGACGCGCCGGTTCGCAGGGAGGTGAGCGGGTGCGGTCGGCGATCGGCCGGGCCCTGGTCACCACCGTCGACGACGTCAGCCCCGACGTTCCCGCCGACGTCGTGCAGCAGGCGGTGCGCGTCCTGCGGTCCGAGCCCGTCGACGGGATCGTGAGCTTCGGCGGGGGAGCGGCGATCGACACGGCCAAGGCGCTGGCGTTCTTCCACGAACACGAGACGGGAACTCCCGCCGCCGGGTTCGCCGATCGGCCGGTGCTGCCCCACATCGCGGTCCCCACGACACTCGCGGGCGCCGCCTACAGCGCCACCTTCTCGATGGTCGACCCCCAGACCCGCCGATCCACCACCGCTGCTGCACCCACCCTCGCCCCGTCTGCTGTGCTCGTCGACCCGGAGCTCGGTGCGGACCTTCCCGCCGACGCGTTGGCCGGTTCGGTCGCCACCGCGCTCGCCCATGGCGTCGAAGTGCTGTGGGCACCGGACCGGACCCCCGAGGCGATGGCGGTCGCGGTCGGCGGGTTGACGCGGCTGGCCGTCGCTGGCCCACCCGCCCTGGCCGAGCCGGGCGACATCGAGCGCCGCGCAGCTCTCGTCGACGGCGCCACTCTCTGCGGACGGGCCCGGCACAACGCCGGCGACGGGCTCCACCATGTGCTCGTCCAGCTCGTGGCTGTCCGGGCCGGTGCCTCCCACGGGGCGGTCCACGCCGCCTTGTTGCCGGTGACGACCCGCTTCACTGCCGAGGTCGTTCCCGAGGCGGAGGACTCGATCCGGGCGGCCCTCGGCGCCGAGGACGGTCAGGACGCCGGCACCGCGGTGGAGGCCTTCCTCGACTCGCTCGGGCCACGACCGGGCCTCGGCGACCTCGGTGTCGACGACGCGGTTCTCGACGTGGTCGCTCGGCAGGCCGGGTCGCATCGAGGCGTCCAGATTCACCCCCGACCGGTGGGCGAGACCGACGTCCGGGCCCTGCTCGAGGACGCCTGGTGAGTGAGCCGATCGGCCCGGGCCGAACGACCTGAGCCAAAAGACCCAGTTTTTCCTCAAGCTCGGCTCGGGTCCGTCCGATACAGAGCGATGACCCCTGTCTGGCTAGTGGGGGCGGAGCGACACGGAAGGACCCGTTCGTGAGCGGATGCGTACGTCACCCCTTCGAAGCAGCGTTGACCCAGTGTGCGCGCTGTGACGACCGCCTGTGTGCGACCTGTTGGGTGGAGGCGAAGCGCAAGATCCTCTGTGTCGACTGCGCGCTGGCGATGGCCGGCGTGCGCAGCGGCGGACGGTCGGGGCGCACCGCTGCGACTCAACGTCGCAAGGTCAACCGCACCGTGTGGAGCGAGCCGCTCCAGTGGGACGAGATCGATCTGAGGGAGTGGAAGGACCGGGGTGTCGACCCTTCCGGGGTCGACCTGCCCGCCACGGCAGGTCCGTGAGCGCGATCCGGTAGTGCTTTGCCACGCGGGCGGCGAGGGTGTTGCCGTCCCGGAGTCCATCATCCGGAACTGAGTCAGCAACAACGGCACTTCCCGATCCATCGCCGGTTCTCGAGGACCGGCCCGGGCGGGATGGAGGAGGGTCAACATCGTGACGGCGTGCTCACGGCACCTGTATGAATCCGCGGTTGCGACGTGCTCTCGGTGCTCTGACACGCTCTGTGTCGCCTGCACCGTGTCGGCGCGAGGCCGTGAGCTCTGTACCGACTGCGCCCTGGCGCTGGCCGGGGTCCGTCGGAGCGGGCGGGGTTCTCGGACCGCTGCTGCTCAGCGTCGACGGGAGAACCTGGGGATCGGGACGATCAGCCTCGTGCCTCGGGTGGATGACCTCGTGTCGTCGCCCGCAGGGGTGTCGATCCCCCGGGCACTGGTCGATCTTCGCGATCACGAGCTGGCGCTGGCGGGACATGCCGACGCGGGTGCTGGCTCGTCGCCGCCCGCGCTCTCGGGCCCGCGTACTGGACCTCTCACCAGTGATGGACCACCGGCGGTTGGTCCGGACGACGCCGAACGTCTCGAACGGTTGCGCGAGGTCCTTCGCAACGACGACAGCGGCTTCGTCAACCGCCGTGCATTGCTCGCGTTGCTGGCAGCGGGAAGCGCAGGGGGCGCGCTTCTTCTCGGTCGGGGTGCCATCGGCGGGCCCGGCGGCGAGAACGCGGCCGGTTCGGTCGCTCGCTCGGGTCCCGGTGCTCCTCGCTTCACCCCGCCGCTGCAGGGCGGCGCTGCGGGTGGCGCATCCGCGGCGGCTGGCGCCGAGGTGGCGAAGTCAGGTTCGGCCACTGACGGCGCGACTCGGTTCGCACGTGGCTCCACCGGCGATGGTGGGCGGGGTTCGTCCATCCCCTCGCCCACGACCGAACACCGGTCGAGCTCCACCCGGCAGGTGTCGCGGATCAACCGGGGGACCGAGGCACCCGCTCCTGGCGGGGGGACCGGTGCTCCTCCCTCGACGGGTGGAGGTGGCCACCAGCCCGCGCCGGAAGCGCCTGGGAACAACACCGGCGGCGGTGGGGACACCGGTGGTGGGTCGGGGACGACCGCCCCACCTCGACAGGACCCGCCCCCGACGCCGGAGCCACCGCCCCCGCCGATCGATGCAACCGAACGGGAGATCCTCCATCAGGCCCGACTCATCGAGCGGGCAACCTTCGGGCCGACCCGCGAGCTGATCGACGAGGTGTCGCGCATCGGGGCGATGGCCTTTCTCGAACAGCAGCTCGCCATCCCCGCTCACGGTCCCGACGGCGTGCTCGACATCGAGCCGAACTACCTCGGGATGCCCAACGGATTCGTGTACGAGCACCGCTCGAATCGGGCCCACATCACCGAGCTCCGACATGCGGCTGCGGTGCGCGCCACCTATCACCGTGGCCAGCTCGCCGAGATGATGACCGACTTCTGGCACAACCACTTCTCGGTCTACATCGGCAGCGACGACCTGCACGTCGGCTACTGCCTCATGTACGACGACCAGCACGTCATCCGCGCCAACGCCCTCGGCAAGTACTCCACGATGCTGATCGAGTCGGCCCGCAGCCTCAGCATGCTGCGATACCTCGACAACTTCCGTTCGACGGCGAACAACCCGAACCAGAACTACGCCCGGGAGGTCATGGAGCTCCACACCCTGGGTGAGGGCAATGGATACGACGAGGACGACGTGGCGGCGGTGTCCTACATCTTGTCGGGCTGGAGCCTGACCGGCCGGATCCAGGACCCGGAGGGCTACGTGTCGGTGTTCCGCCCCGAGCGGCACAACACCGATCCCCAGCGGGTCGACATCACTCTGCCCGACGGGCGTGTCGCAGCGTGGGAGACCCCGGGCCGGGCCGGCGACGCCGGCTTCCAGGACGGAGTCGACTTCCTCAACTGGCTGGCCCGACTTCCGAACACCGCCTACTACCTGTCCGAGAAGATCGCCCGCCGGTTCATCGACGACGACCCGCCCCCGTCGGTCGTCGAGCGGATGGCCCAGAGCTACCTGGCGAACGACACCGACATCGTCCCGGTGCTGCGCACGCTGTTCACCAGCGACGAGTTCGTCCTGAGCCCCCGACGCAAGGTGAAGACTCCCTTCCAGTACTTCGTGGGGATGCTCCGTGCGCTCGATGCCAACGTCTCGAGGGAACCGGGCAACGCCGGCCGTCGGATCCAGGAGTCAACCAGTGGGCTCGGCCAGCAGCTGTTCGGGTGGCCGACCCCCGACGGTTTCCCCGACGACCGGAACTACTGGATCACCACGAACACGGTGATGCGCCGGTGGGAGCTGGCCGCCCGGTTGTGCAACGACCGGCTCACCGACCTCGGGGTCGACGCCGAGGCGCTGCTGCCCACCCCCGTGCCCGACACCGTGGGTCAGCTCATCCGGGCACTCGCCGAGCGCCTCAGCACACCGGTCGACGACACGATCGTTTCGATCATCTCCGAGCACCTGGGGGCGACCCACGACGCGCCGGTGAGCGCGGTACGACTCGACCGGCACTTGGGCAGCACCATCGCCTTGTTGTTCTGCGTCCCGACCTACCAGTTCCGTTGAGCCCGACCGATCGATCCCGAGGAGCCACCACCGTGACGCAGAACGACTGCGAACCTTGCCGTATCTCCCGGCGCGCTGTGCTCAAGGGAGCTGGTGCGGTCACCACCGTGGCGATCGCGCTGCCGACCATCGGCACCGGCGTGGCCTTCGCCTCGACCAACGCCACCCGCCACGGGGACGTCGTCGTCAACGTGTTCATGCGGGGCGGCATGGACGGCCAGTCCGCGGTCGTCCCGATCAGCGATCGCGTGGGGGTCACCCACCTGATGGATG
This sequence comes from Acidimicrobiales bacterium, assembly GCA_007121465.1. Lineage (GTDB taxonomy): Bacteria > Actinomycetota > Acidimicrobiia > Acidimicrobiales > SKKL01 > SKKL01. Next base: position 9,839 of record SKKL01000109.1, read on the forward strand.
CTCGACCCACCATCCGCACCGAGCCGTCGGCGACCATCCCCCTCACCGCCGACTTCGGGCTGCATCCGGCGATGGGCGCACTGATGCCGATGTGGAACGCCGGTGATCTGGCGATCCTCCCCACCGCCGGCTTCCCCCTCGACAACCGCTCCCACTTCACCTCCCAGCGCCAGATCGACTTCGGTGCCGGACATCTCCGGGCGATGTCGACGGGATGGCTGGCTCGCTATCTGGACCAGCTGGCGGCGACCGACCCGGTGGGGATCCGGGCCGCCTCCATGCCCACGGGCGAACAGAGCCTCTTCGGCTCCGATGTCTCGATCACGATGGGGTCGATCGCCCGGTTCTCGATCCCCGGTTTCTCCAATGCGCCGGCCGCCATCGAGGACACACTGCGGAACCTCCACAGCACCGGCGACAACATCGTGACGGCCCGAGCGGTGCAAGCCATCGAGGCTCTCGAGCTGGTCCGCAGCGCCGAGGTCACCCCACCCGCCAACGGTGCCGAGTATCCGACCTCGGGTCGTGGACGGGGCTTCGGCGAGCAGATGCGCCAGATCGCCCAACTCATCCGAGCCGATGTGGGCATCGAGGCGGCCACGACCCGAGCCAGCCTCGGGTGGGACACCCACGGCAACCAGGGCAACTACCTGAGCGGAGCCAACCGGGACCAGAACGAGGCCCTCGCCGACGTACTCGGAGCGTTCTACCAAGATCTCGGGCCACTGAAGGACCGCGTGACGGTGGTGCTCATGACCGAGTTCGGCCGGACGTTCCGGGAGAACGGAAACGCCGGGACCGACCACGGCCGGGCGTCGAACATGTACGTCTTCGGTGGCGGAATCCGGGGTGGCGTCTACGACGGTGACTGGCCGGGTATGGCTCCCGAGGATCGGGATCGCAACGCCCTTCGGGTCACGACCGACTACCGCTACGTGCTCGCCGACATCCTCGAGCACCGCGCCGGGATGACCGACCTGAGTTCCATCCTGCCGGGGTTCGTGATCGACGAGTCCAAGCGCCTGAACCTGGCTGATCCGGTGGGTCCGGTGCCCGACACGCCGGCGCCTGAGCCCGAGCCCGAGCCGCCTGTCGTGGTGCCCCCTCCCCCCACTCATGTTCCCGAGGTCGTCTACCGCTGGGTGGCTCCGGGCGGCGGCGAGATCCGGATCGAACTGCCACCCCCGCCCGACGACCCGGTCTTGGTCGAGACCGAGACGGTCCGCCAGTTGCTCGACGGGGATCCGGCCTCCTATGTCGTCGCCGTGCTCGACAACACCAGCGGCACCGAACCCCTCCACGCGCCCATCCTCATCCTCGACGACGGCGAGACCGCCCTCACTCATCGAGAGGCGTGGGTGCTGGTCGAGCTCTGGGCGATCAACGACATCGATTCGACCTTCACGGACCGCACGACAGTTCTCATCGAGGGGCTTCGCGACTCCGCAGAGGTGTCTCCGGGTGCGGTCGGGTCGGTCCTCCTGTCGGCATCGGGCTCACCGATCGAGCCGAGCGTGGTGCGTCTCGTCACCCCCGACGGCACCGAGGTCGTGCTCGAACCGGTGGCGATCGACCTCACGGCCCCGAGTCCGGCGGTGGATGCCACGCCTGACGGAGCGGTGGAACCGGACGACGACACGCAGTCCGACGAGGGGAGCGACAGCTCCGAGGTCGACACGGGGAACGACGCTCCGATGGTGAACGCCGGCGATGCCGGGCCCGAAGGCGGGACCGAGGTCTCCGACTCGACACCGGATGCGGTGATGTCGGAGCCCTGAGCGACACCGCTCAGGTTCCCGATGGCGACCCCGAGCCGGGAGTACCGGCCGGGGTCGTCGTCGCGTCAGAGCCCGGAGACGAGGTCGGGGAGATCGGCGAGCCGCTCGAGCTCGTGGAACCGGTCGTGTCGGGCGTCGGGCCGCTCGGCCACCTCGAGCTCCCACGTCACGTGGTAGGGGATGTGAACGGCGTGGCCACCGAGCTCGAGCACGGGAAGGACGTCGCTGCGCATCGAGTTGCCGACCATGACGAAGCGCTCGGGCGAGGTCGCCTGACGCTCGAGCACCCGCCGGTAGGTGGCGGGGTCCTTCTCGGTGACGATCTCGACGCCGTGGACGACATCGGCCAGACCCGACGTGGCCACCTTGGTCTCTTGGTGGAACAGGTCACCCTTGGTGATGATGACCACCCGGTGGGTCGCGGCGAGGGTGGCGACGGTCTGGGCCACCCCGTCGAGGAGGTCGACGGGATGGCCGAGGAGGTCCTTGCCCGCGTCGATGATGGCCTGGATCTCCGCGGTGCTGACCCGACCCTCGGAGATCTCGCTCGCCGTCTCGATCATCGAGAGGGTGAAGCCCTTCACTCCGTAGCCGAACAGCGCCAGGTTGGCCCGCTCTCGCTCGAGCATCAGAGCCCGGAGGCGCTCGTCCTCGGCGTAGTGACCGAGCAGATCGGCGAGGGCGTCGCCGGTGCGGGCGAAGTACTCCTCGCTGTGCCAGAGGGTGTCGTCGCCGTCGAGGCCGACGAGGTCGATCACCGCGTGCGGAGGGTCTCGAGCGCCCGGTCGGCGTGGACCTCCATCTTGGTCTCACTCGAGATCACGTCGAGGATCGTACGGTCGGTGTCGATCACGAAGGTGGACCGACGGTTGGGCACCGGGCCGATCCGCTTCACGCCGAATGCCGTGGCGATGCTGCGGTCGGCGTCGGACAGCAGCGGGTAGTCGAGCCCGCCGGATTCGGCGAAGGCGGCCTGGCGCTCGATCGAGTCGGCGCTGATGCCCACTCGCTGAGCACCGACCTCGGCGAACTCGCCGGCAAGGTCCCGGAAGTGACAGCTCTGGGCGGTGCACCCCTTGCTCATCGCCCGGGGATAGAAGAAAAGGACAACCGGGCCCTCTGTCAGAAAGCCGGAGAGGGTGACCGGGTTTCCTTCCTGGTCGACGGAGTCGAAATCGGGTGCGGTATCGCCAGGGCTCATGCCGGTCACAACGCTTCCTGCTGGTGCCGCATTCCCCCTGCCCGGGAGGTGACGAGGGTGCTGTACTGGTCCGATGGGCTCGCGACAGGCCGTGCAGGCGATCGCCGAGCGGGCGAACCTCGCCCGCGACGAGGCCGCTGATCGCTGGGCGTCGGTCGTGCCGGGCCCCGGCCTGATCGGCGAGTGGAGTGAGCTCCTCCGTGAGTCGGGCCGCCTGACCCTGAACTTCCACCCCGATCGGATGACTCGACGCGGCTGTTCGGTCGCCGATGGACTGGCCGATGATGGCGCCTACCGGAGTCAGTGGGTCACCGGCATCTCGGCCGGGAGTCGCTCGGCGGTCCGAGGAGGGGAGCGCCAGCGCTTCGAGCGAGAGCTCTTCGAGGACGCCCACGACCACCTCGACCCGGCCGCGGGCGAGCACCCGGTCTACGGGGCCCTCGACCTGGTGCTCGACGAGCACGGCGGATCGCCCCGTTTCGGGTCGAGTTACGTCGTCCTCGCCCGCCACGTCCGGTCCCGTACGACACTGTGTGTGGGCGACAGCCACCTCGGCCCGCGCGACGTGGGAACCTTCGACGAGCTGTCGAGCATCCTCGCCGGGCTCGCCGAGCAGGCGGCCCGGCGCGAGTTGTTCGGCCGGGGACTGGGTCCTGACGATCTCGTCGCGATCCTCACTCGGGAGTTCCGCACGGGCGGAGCGAGTCGGCGCCTCGACGGCTACATCGAGGCCCAGGTCCACGGCGGGGTCTCCCTGGTCGAGGACGTCGAGGCGATCGTCTGCGATCCGTCGTTCCGTGGCACCGAGATCGACGACGCTCTCACCAGGGCCGGACTGCGCTGGGGCGTCGACCTCCGATGGCACCGAGGGTCGGAGCTGTCGGTCGGCGCGGTTCCCGACGACTTCCGGGGGCCGACGATGCCGTCGCTGGCTCGTCGTGTCGCTCGGTCCGACGGGATCGTCGATGCCCGGGCGATCGGCCTCGCCTCGGCCGAGGCGACGTTCGAGGAGCCGACGACCGCCGGCGACCCGCCGGAGTCGATGCTCCAGCAACTCAAGTACCTCTGGCACACCGTCCTTGCGTTCGGGAGCGACGCTCCGGCCCCGGGCTGATCGGCTCGATGTGTCGGGACCAGCCGACGCGGGATCGCTCCGCCGCCGACGTGACGCCCGGCGTCAGTGGCGGGCGTCCTCGATCGCCTGACGTTGGGTGGGGGAGAGAGGCTTGAGTGCCTCTCGCACTGTCACTCCCGAAGCTCGGCCGGAGCGAGGCAGCAACCAGTCGGCGACCAGATCGGGTCGGCGTTTGGCGGTCTCGCGCAACACCCAGCCGATGGCCTTCCTGATGAAGAACTCGTTCTCGTCGAGCATGTCGTCGGCATATCGGGCGAACCGATCCCAGTCGCCACGGCCGCGCCGAAGCGGGACGAGCAGACTCAGTAGTGCCCCGCGACGCACCCAGAAGTCCTGGTCGGTCGCCCATCGGTCGAGCACGTCGCCCCACGTTGCATCGCTCTCGACCAGGGGACTGGCCACACCGATGGCGAGCGGATCGACCAACGCCCAGGTGCCGGCCTCGCGCAGCAGACGCTCGAGCAGGGGGGCGTCGCCCGATCCGAGGAGGTCCGTGCGCGCGGTGAGGATCTCGACCGCTGCCAGTCGCCGCTCGTGCACGGGTTCGGTCCACAGTGCGTCGATGAGGGCGACCAGTTCGTCGTGGGTCAGCTCGGGGGCCTGCCGCAGTGCCGCCTTGGCGGCTGTTCGGGTGGTGGGCACACTCGCGCCGTAGTGCCCGATCGTGCTCCTCAGGTAGCGAGCGTCGTGCTCGGCCCGTTCGGTGGTGCCCGCGGCCTGCAGCGCCGCGTCCAGGTCCCCGACCACGAGGGCGACGTCTGTGGCCACGACGACGAGCGTAGAGCCGATGGAGGTGGCGGCGCGCGGAGGCGGGGTCTGGTGTGCTCGTCAAGCCGTGGTCGGGGCGGAGACGTCGAACGCTTCGACCGCGGCGAGCACCCGGCGGGCATCGGCGGGATCGAGCGCGGACTCGGCCTTGGCCGGCTCGGCCGCGGTGCGGCGGCTGATCGAGAACGGGTCGTGGTCCGGTCCTGGTTCCTCGTCGAAGTGGTCGAGGAACTGGTCGAGCACCACGTCGCCCACCTCGGAGATCGAGGCGCCGAGGCCGTCGAGCAGTCGCGTGAAGCCGGCCTTGGGCGCCGCGCAGAGGTCCTCGTGGCGGATCATCGTCCAGTCCGGGTGGGCCCGGACCTGGTCGTCCCACACGCGTTGCACCGCCGCCCACAACGCACCGACGTTGTGCAGCGGGTCCTCGGTCGGCATCAGCGCCGCCTCGTAGTCCGCGAGGTGAGCGTCGAGGAGGGCAGGTTGGGCGGCCAACTTCTCCAGGCAGGGTCCGGCGAGGTCGTCGGTGAGCCAGCCGACCCGCTGCCAGCTCGCCGCCACCGCGACCGGATGGCGGGTCAACAGCACCACTCCGGCGCCGGCCACCGCCGCGGTTCGCTCGATCGCGAGCAGCCCGTGGACGTCCTTCACCACCACCGGCGTCTCGGCGAACGCGTGCTGAACGACCCGATCGAACTCAGGGTCACCGTCATCGACGGTCCGGTACCGCCACGACGCCACCGCGTGTCCGTCGGGATCTTTGTCCGGGTGGAACGGCTCCATCCGCTGCGGACACCCCAGGGCAGCGCCGAGGGCGGCGGCGGCCCAGGTCGTTCCGCTCCTGGCCATGCCGGCGAGCAGAACCCGAGGACCGTTCATGTCCGTGCCGATGCCTGGGTCACATACGACGCCACGGCCTCGAGGCAGGCCCGAGCGTCGGCCGCCTTGCGGTCGAGTCGGGACCGGTTGGCCATGGCCCACTCGACGAAGCGACGCCGCACCGTCGGGTCGAGGTCGGTGGCCGCCCGGCCGATCGCCGGGTAGGTCCGGTGGGCGAAGTAGGTCGCCTTGGCGGCCGCGACCAGCGTGTCGTGGTCGTCGTGGCCGATGACGCCCTCTGCCCGCGCGACCGCGCACACTCCCCGGACGTTCACCATCGCTTCGGTGAGGGACCGTCCGGTGTCGGGGTCGAAGGCCACCGCCAGCTCGTCCTCGGCGTCGAAGCCGCTGCGGTAGAGGTGGTAGATCTCGCCGACGCCGCGCATCCCGAACCGGTCGAGCTCGACGGCTCGCAACGCGCCGGCGCTGGCCGCCCCGAAGATCACACACCCGTCTCGCAGCGCGTCGACGAGTTGGGTGGGTGTGGCGGTGTAGCACTGGATGAAAGCGGCGTCGATGATGCCGATCACCTCGACTCCGTCGGCCATCGCCTCCTCGACGTCGCCGTCGCGGATCGGTGGCCGGTAGTCGGCATCGAGGATGGTGCGGGCTTCCTCGACGGCGAGGCTCGGACCGAGGAACACCCGGACCCGGGATCGAGTCGGGTTCGTCTCCGTGAGCGAGCGCCCGTGCGGCGAGGCTCGGTCGATCGTTCCGGAGGAGCTGCTCCCGACGGTGACGCCGCTGGATGCTCCGAGACGGGCGGTCTCGGTCTCGGGTGGGTCGATTCCGAGGTCGCTGAGCGTTCGCGCCAGGCGGGGCCCGATCCAGTTCCCGACCGCCTCGAACTCCATCAGGGGCACACAGGCCCGGGCGACGGGGATCTCGGTCTCGGGACGGGTCAGGTCGACCACGGCCACGTCGGGGATCCCGGCGGCCTCGAGATCGCGCAACACGATGCCCAGGTCGTCGACGGCGTTGTCGGTCGACCGGTCGGCGATGGCCGTCAGGTCGACCTGTTCGTCGCACACGCCGTACCACTCCGGGTACTTCTCGATCAGCCCCTCGACGGTGTCCGACGCCATCCCCGACCGCTTGGCCACCATGTCCTCGCGAATGCCGGACATGCCGACGACCCTGCTCTGGGCCACCTCGCAGATCGCCCGGGCGATCGCCACCCGTGGGTCGAGGTGGGTCCCCTTGCCGCCGTTGGCGTACATCGTCACCGGCAGGCTCGGGTCGACGGCGGTGGCGAGGAAGGTCGGCACCGGGATCGGACCGGTGATGTCCTTCACGCGTAGCACCAGACCAGCGTCGGCGAAGCGGTTGATGAGCTCTCGGACCTCGGGCCACTGGATCTGGTCGAGATCGACCTCGCGGATTCGGCGGGTCTGGATGGCGAAGGCCTCGGCATCGCGCTCGATGAGCTCGTAGAGCGCGTGGAGGGTCGCCTCCTCGACGGTGTTGCCCGATGCCAG
>SKKL01000153.1 GCA_007121465.1 Acidimicrobiales bacterium
ACCCTGGGGCGAGCAACTCGTCCCAGGCGGCGGCGAAGGTGTCAGCGGTCACCGTGACAGTGTGACCGCTGCCACCAGGGCTCGCCAGGCGCACGTTCGGTGGTGAGTGCCACCTTGTCGTTGGTGCCGGACCATTCGACGACTCTGTGTCGGGTGCCAGGAATCTCCGTATCCTCGTCACCATCGTGACCGCACCGCTCCGCATCGACGCCTTTCCCGTCGAGGTCTTCGACGGGCGTGGCTTCGACCTCGTCTACACGCGGGTGGGAAACGGGGGTACCCCCCTGGTGCTCGTCCACGGATGGCCGGAGTCCCGCCGCCTCTATTGGAAGGTGATCGATCCCCTCGCCGAAGCGGGCTTCGACGTCATCGTCCCCGACCTACGGGGCTTCGGCGACTCGGGTCTGGCCCCCGACGGGTTCGGCGATGTCCCGTCGAGCAGTCGCGATGTCGAGGCGCTTGTCGCGTCGCTCGGACTCGATCAGGTGGTGCTGGTCGGTGGTGACTTCGGCGGGGCCGTGGTCCAGGACATGGCACGGCGATTCCCCGACCTGGTGTCGCGGATGGTGCTGTTCAATTCACCGTTGCCCTACCTGAAGGACCGGATGGAGGGCCTGCGGTCGCGGTCTTCCCGGGAGTCGGCTGACTACTTCGTGCGTCAGGGAACCGCCGCCGATGCCCTGGCCGGCGAGCTGGCCACCCCCGACGAGCGTCGTCGCTACATCGCCACCTTCTACACGTCGAGGTTCTGGGCCCACCCCGGGGCCTTCACCTCCGACGAGGTGGAGTTCCACACCGAGCCATTCGCCGACACTGATCACCTTCGCGCCTCGTTCCGCCTCTACGAGGCGGTCTTCGACGAGTCGGCCCGCAGCGAGCTGCCCCTGCTCGGGCGCAACGAGCTCACCCCCACGCTCGTGCTCTACGGACCCTCCGACCACGTGATCCCGCCCGACTTCGACCGGATGGCCGCCGAGGTCTTCGCGCGTCACGTCGGGCCGTTCCTGTTGCGCGACTGCGGGCACTTCGTGCCCTGGGAAGCTCCTCACGCATTGGTGTCGGGCATCACCGCGTTCTGCAGCGACCTGTTGGCGGGTTCGGGCTCGCCGCCCGCCTGAGGTCAGGCGGATGCCGGGTCCCGGGTGGCGGCGTATCGGTCGCCCCAGGATGCGACGGCCTCCAACGCGGCGTTCAGTTCGGCGCCCCGAGCACTCAGTGCGTACTCCACGCGCAGCGGGAAACCCTCGTACGCGGTGCGGGTGATCAGTCCATCGCGCTCCAGTTCGCGCAACTGGGCCGCCAGCACCTTCTCGGAGATGCCTCCGACCGCCCGGCGCAGCTCGGCGAATCGTCGGTCGCCTTCATCGAGGCGCCACAGGATCGTCGGCTTCCACTTCGTTCCGACGAGACCGAAAACGATGTTGACGCCGCACTCGGCATCGGTCGTGGGTTCCTGCTTGCTCATCCGCTCTACCTCCGAGGTCGACGCCTCCGCGGGTCGGGGTACTGACCCGTGAGTGCGTACGCACAACATTGTGCGTACTTCACGGCAGTTCGTCACCCCTTCAGGATGGCCCCATGACGACATCATCGACCTCTGACACCATCGCAGTCCTGGGCCTCGGCCCGATGGGAAGTGCCATCGCTCGGGCCATCGCCGACTCGGGCGGTCACGTGCGGGCCTGGAACCGCACGCCGCGAACGTTCGAGACGGTGCCGGCGGCGGGCACGATCGAGATCGTCGATTCGCCCGCGCTGGCCGTGGAATCGGCGGAGTTGGTCCTGATCTGCGTGCGGGACCACGCCGCAAGCCGTGAGGTGGTCGAGGCCCTTGCCGGCGCCGTGGGCGACGCGGTGGTGGTCAACGCGTCGACCGGCACTCCGATCGAGACGGTCGAGTCGGCGGAGCGGGCCGCCCAGCTCGGGTTGCGGTACGTCACGGCGGCGGTGATGGTGCCGACATCGATGATCGGGACCGAGCACTCTTTCGTCCTGTACGCCGGTCGTGACGAGGACATCGGGGTCACCGACCGACTGCAGGCGGCACTCGGAGGTGTGAGCGACGTCGTCGGCAACGACCACGCCGTCCCGCCTGCCCTCGACCTCGCCATGCTCGACATCTACTTCGCCGGGATGTACGCGTTCTTGCACTCGGCGGCCCTCGTCGGTGCACACGGAATCGATGCGACCCGGTACCTGCCCTATGCGGAGGGGATCGTCGAGACACTCCGCGGCACGCTGCCCGGCCTCACCACTGCCATCGAGGGCCGCAGCTACGACGGCGGCGAGGCGCGACTCGACATGTGTTTGGCGTTCCTCGATCACATCGTGACCACGAGCACCGACGTCGGGCTCGACCCGGGGTTGGCGCGACTCGTGCGCGACGCGTCGAGTCGAGCGATGACCCGATGGCCGGCCGACACCGACTGGGACGTCGTCGCCGAGGAGATGTTGAGCTCGATCTCGAGGCGATCAGAGAGTGCGGTGTGAGGCGACCTCGTACTGGGCGACGTCGGCGCGGAGGATCGCGGCGGTATCGGGTCCTTCGGGGGCGTCACCTCGGAAGGCATCGACGACCTCCGCTGAGCTCCATCGCTCGAGGATGTTGATCCGGCCCGGCTCGAGAAGATCGGCGGAGAGGGCGAAGTCCAGGCAGCCCGGCGTGGCCCGGGCCGTTTCGATCACCTCTCGACAGGCGTTCAGGTAGTCGGTGCGGTCCTCCGGGGCCACTTGCAGGTGGCCGGCGACGATGACCATTCGTGTCCTCCCGTGACGAGTTGTCGAGGGTGGACCTCCAGAGAGGCGGAACTCATCGGTTCGAGGCTGGAGATCTGGGAGGCCGATCAGTCGCGGGGGTCCACGCGGAGGTGGTGGGCGACCAGGCGGGTGATCTCCAGTGGATCATCTCCGAGCTGAGCAGGGAGGTTCTCGTTGCGCCACAGTGTCGCCAGGCCGTGGACGAGTGACCACGCGGCGACACCGAGGGCGACCTGCCGGTCGTCGGCCTCCCGACTGCCGTAGAGCAGGGTCGCGGTGTCGGCCTTGGCCGCCAGCAGGTCGGGATCGTCGTGGTGGTAGAGCCCCGGTTGGTACATCACGTCGAAGTGGGCGGGATGGTCGATGGAGAATGCCACGTAGGCGACGCCGACCTCGAGGAAGTTCTCGGTGCTCGCCTGGGCGGCGGTGAGGGCAGCGCCGAGCTTCCGATAGCCCTCGGTGGCCACCGCGGTGAGGAGGCCGCCGCGGTCGCCGAAGTGGTAGGCGGCGGCGGCGTGGGTCACACCGGTCCGCCGGGCGACCTCCCGGACGCTGGTTTCGGCGACACCGAGCTCGGTGATCGCCTCGACGGCGTTGCGCAGCAGCGCCGCACGGAGGTCCCCGTGGTGGTACGGCTTCGATGGAGGCTCACTTTTCGGCATTTCACCCCTGCGATCTCGTCATGTCACGCTAGCCTGTCTTTCCGATGGAAAGATTCCGCTCTGTGAGTTTCCGATACGACGTACTGAATGCCGCCCTGTTCCTCTCCGCAGGGGGAAGCCGCAGGGTTCGTCGCCACCTGGTCGAGGCCCTCTCGCTCCGTCGGGGAGATCGTGTGGTCGAGCTCGGCTGCGGCACGGGTCAGGTCACCGCCGCTCTCATCCGAAGGGGCGCCCGGGTGACCGCCGTGGATGCCCTGCCCGAGATGTTGGAGGCGACCCGGCGCCGGGCCCCCGCCGCGGAGCTGATCCTCGGCGACATCACCACGGCGGACCTCGGCCCGGTCGTCGATCGGGTCGTCATCTCGTTCGTGCTCCACAACCTCGACAGCACGCAGCGTGCGGAGGTGCTCAAACGGGCCGCTGATGCCCTGGCTCCGGGCGGATCGATCGGGGTGCTCGACTGGGCCCCGACGCGCCCCACGCGCACGGGAGCACTGTGGCGCCGGTGCCTCTCCACGTTCGAGCCGTCCACGAACGTCGTCGAGCTGCTCGACGGTGAGCTCGAGCGAGACGTCGAGGCGGCCGGTCTCGAGGTGGCGGTGCGGCGGCGGGTCGCCAACCGCCGTGCAGAGGTGCTCATCCTCATGCCCGATGCCGGTGAACGGCGCGACTAGGGGAGCAACGACATGATCTTTCTCGCCGTCCTCGCGGGGGCGACGCTGGTGAGCGCAGTCGTCATGCGGCGAGCGGGGCCCCGGGCGTGGGCCCGGGCGGGGCTCGGCGCTGCACTGGTGGTCGCGGGCTTCGCCCACCTCGCTGCGCCGACCCCGTTCGAGCAGCACCTCCCGAGCTGGGTCCCTGCCGCACCGGCTCTCGTCGTGCTCACCGGCCTCGTCGAGATCGTCGTGGGGATCGCGTTGGTGGGGGCACGGCGCCATGCACCGCTGGTCGGTCTGATCACCGCGGCCTACCTGGTCGCCGTGTGGCCGGCGAACATCTACGTGGCCGTCGCCCGGGTGGACGTCGACGCTCAACCCGGCGGCCCGTACCCCTGGGTGCGCATCCCGCTCCAGGTGCTGTTCGTCTACCTGGCCTGGTGGTCGACCCAGGCGCCCCGAGATGTCGGGAATACCGCTCTTCTCCCGCGAGTTCTCCCCCTCGGAGGTTCTCCCCGGAGGATTCCCGTGCGCTGGCGAGTGGAACGCTGATCCTCGAATACCAGAAGGAGTGATGACGGTCGCGATGACGACAGGGCCACATCGAGTGCTGTGGGTGTTCGCCCATCCCGACCCCCGGTCACTGAGCGCGAGTCTGCGCGACGCCGGAGTCGCCCGGTTGCGGGCCGACGGCCACGAGGTCGAGGTGTCGGACCTCTACGCCATGGGCTGGAAAGCCACCCTCGACCACGACGACATCGGCGAGCTCCGGGATCCCGCACCGCAACTGTCCCGTGCGACCAAGCAGGCCTACCAGGCGGGGACCCTCGCGGCCGACATCCGAGCCGAGCAGGAGAAGCTCCTCACCGCCGACGTGGTGGTCCTGCAGTTCCCTCTGTGGTGGTACTCGGTCCCGGCCATCCTCAAGGGCTGGATCGACCGGGTCTTCGCCAAGGGGTTCGCCTACGGCATCGCCGACCCGGCACACCCCGGCCGGACCTTCCGCTACGGCGACGGTCCCCTCAGCGGGCGTCGGGCCCAGGTGATCACCAGCATCGGATCCCCCGAACCGGCCATGGGTCCACGTGGCGTCAACGG
>SKKL01000060.1 GCA_007121465.1 Acidimicrobiales bacterium
GTGATCACGAAGGTCCGGTGGGGCGGACCGAACAGCTCGACGGTGTCGACACAGGTCTCCCCGGCGATGGCCCGCTCGAGGAGGTCGCCGATGGCCGCCTCGACGAGTGCATCGTCGTGACGAGCCGCCGAGTACAGCGACCCGGTGCCGTTGTGGAACACGGTTCGACCGTCACCGTCGGCCACGACGACACCTTGGGGGATGGCGTCGAGGCTCCTCACCAGGCGTTGTTCGAGCCGTTGGTGCTCGGCCCGCTCGGCCGCGACCGTCTCCGCGGCTCGTTCGACCCGATGGAGCGCCGCCCCGAGATCGCGCGCCGGGCTGGTCGGAATCGACTCAGGCTGCAGCTGGGTCGACACATCGACCAACCGGCGGATCGTGACTCGGGTGGCGAACCGGTGGGCCACATAAGCCACCACGAGAGAAGCGACGACGGCGGTCGCGGCCGCCAGCTCGGCGCTCACCGTTCCTGCCGCTGCTCCGCCCGGCGGGCTTCGACGCGGGCGGCTCCGGTGTGCTCGGGCATCCATCCGGTGACCATGTACTGGACCTGGTTGCCGATGTTGACCGCATGATCGCCGATGCGTTCGTAGTAGCGGGCGACGAGCGCGAGCTGCACGGCGGGCTGCAGGTCGAGGGCGTCGTCGGCGCTGGCTTCGAGGATGGCCTCGACGAACTCGCGGTTGAGGGAGTCGAGCCGGTCGTCGAGGTCGTCGAGCGCAGCGGCGAGGCTGGCGTCGTCCTCGGCGTAGGAGTCGATGGCGAGTCGCATCAGCTTGGCCGCCTCCACGCTCATCGCCTCGACGAGGCCGCGGAGGCGGGGTGTCATGGTGGTGCCATGGATACGCCGGGCGGCCTTGGCGATGTTGGTCACGAGATCGCCCGACCGTTCGAGCTCGCCGTTGAGCTTGAGAGCGGTGACGAGACGGCGCAGGTCCGAGGCCATCGGCTGTTGCAGCGCCATCAGCCGGATCGACTTCTCCTCGTTGGCGAGGCTGAGGTAGTCGATCTCGTCGTCGTGCTCGATGAGGGCCTGGGCCTCGTCGAGGTCGTCGGAGAGGAGGACAGCGGTGACTCGGGGGATCCCGTCGGTGACCAGAGCCGCGATGTGGATGATTGCGGTTCGGAGGTCGTCGAGCTCCTCGTGGAACTGCTTGCGGGTCTCGGTCACCTCGTCCATCATCGCACCTCGGCGGCCAGGTGGGCCGGGTCGCCGGTGATCAGGTAGCGCAGGCGTGCACCGATGATCGACGTGTGGTCACAGATCCGTTCGAGCGACCGGCCCACGCCTGCGGTCTCCACCGCCAAGCCCACCGCGTCGGGGCCCTCGAGACCCATGAGCTCGCGGACCAGCCTCGACTGGAGGGCATCGGTCAGGGCCGATCCCGCCGCGATCTCCTCGGCGAGGGACAAGTCCATGGCACCCCACGCCCGGCGGGCCGTGTGGAACCTCTCGGACGCCTCGTCGGAGATGGTGATCAGGAGATCGGAGACGTCGGGCGCCAGCTCGCCGAGCCCGGCAGGAACGTGCTGGGCGACCTTCACCGCGTGGTCGCTGATGCGTTCGAGCTCGTTGAGGACCCGCACCACCGACACGATGAGTCGGAAGTCCGACGCGACCGGCGACTCCTTGATGATCAGCTCGTAGCACCGCTCGGTGAGCGACACGTTCATGGCATCGACCTCGCTGTCGACGCGGGCAGCTTCGTCACCCAAACGGGTGTCGTGCTCGGCGACGGCGATGCGCATCCGGTCGAGGTTCTCCTCGACCTTCACGGCCATGATCTCGACCTGCAGGCGGAGCTGTTCGAGCTCGGCTGCGTAGTGAACCCGCAGGGAGTCCATGGTGGCTACCCGAACCGACCCGTCACGTAGTTCTCGGTGCGCTCGTCGGCCGGGCTCGAGAAGATGCGGTCGGTGTTGTCGTACTCGACGAGGATGCCGGTGCGGGTGTCGCTCTCCTCGTTGGCCTCGACCGAGAAGAAGGCGGTGCGGTCCGACACCCGGGCCGCCTGCTGCATGTTGTGGGTCACGATGACGATGGTGAACTCGTGCTTGAGCTCCTGCATCAGGTCCTCGATGCGAGACGTGGCGATCGGGTCGAGCGCCGAGCACGGCTCGTCCATCAGCACGACCTCGGGGCGCGTGGAGATGGCCCGGGCGATGCAGAGACGCTGCTGCTGACCACCGGACAGCCCGTAGGCCGACATCTTCAACCGGTCCTTGACCTCGTCCCACAGCGCGGCCTTGGTGAGAGCCTCTTCGACGACGTCGTCGAGGCCACGCTTGCGACCCGTGACCCGAGGCCCATAGGCGACGTTGTCGTAGATCGACTTGGGGAACGGGTTCGGCTTCTGGAAGACCAGGCCGATGCGGCGACGTACCTCGATGGCATCGATGCTGGGCCCGTAGAGGTCGATCCCGTGGTAGTCGATGCGCCCGCTGACCCGTGCCGCTGACACCAGGTCGTTCATCCGGTCGAGACAGCGCAACACGGTCGACTTGCCACAGCCCGACGTTCCGATCAGTGCAGTGATCTCGCCCTTGCTGATCTGCATCGAGACGTCTCGCACGGCGTGGAAGTCGCCGTAGTGGACGTTCAGCTTCTGGATGTCGAACACGACGTCTTCGGGCCGGATCGGCCGCGAGGGTGCCGGCTCGGCCTTCGCCTCGGCGGTGTTGTCGGTGACGGTGGTCTCGCTCGAAGTCATCTCAGGCCCTCACGGTCTTGGCGAAGCGGCGGCCGAGCATGCGGGCGCCGACGGTGAGCAACAGCACGAGCGTCATCAAACACAGCGCCCCACCCCACGCTCGCTCGATGCCGGGAGCGAACGGCTGTCGGGCGCCGTTGTAGATCTGCAGCGGCAACGCCCCGATGGCGATGTTGAACCAGGTGGTGACGATGTTGACGTTGCCGAAGGCGGTGAGGATCAGCGGGGCGGTCTCGCCGGCGCCGCGGGCCACCGCGAGCATGGCACCGGTGGTGAGACCCGGCGCGGCGGCGGGGAGGACCACTCTGACCGTGGTCTGCCACTGCCGGGCCCCCATAGCCAGCGAACCCTGCTTGAGCTCGATGGGGACGGTGCGCAGCACCTCTTCGGAGGAGCGGACCACGATCGGCAACATGATGATCGAGATGGCCACCGCGGCGGGGAAGGCGCCGAAGGTGAAACCGGTGTTGAGGATGATGAGCGAGTAGACGGCGAGCCCGACGAAGATCGAGGGGATACCGGTCATCACGTCGGTGAAGAAGCGGATCACCTTGGCGGTGATGCCCCGGCCGTAGTCGACCTGGTAGACCGCAGCGAGTATCCCGAGGGGGATCGCCATGGCCGAGGCCCACAGCATGATCATGCCGGTACCGACGAAACCAGCGGCGTAGCCGCCGCCTTCTCGCGCCGGGGGAAACTCCCGAGTAGTGAAGAACTCCCAGCTGATCACCTGCCAGCCCATCCGGATGACCTGGAAGAGGATGAGCACGATCGGGATGGACGCGATGGCCATCAACCCGCTGAGGAGGTACCGCATGAACTGCTCTTTGCGGTCCCGCTTGGATGCGTTTCCCTCCTTGTCCCGGAGCGAACGGTGCCCCGGCTTGACCGTGGGCGTGTCTTCGAGGGTCGAGGTCACAGGGCATCACTCCCGACCGCTCCGAAGCGCCACACGATGGCTCGGGCGAGCATGTTGATGATCATGGAGACGATGAGCAGGACGACGCCGATACCGAGGAGGGCGGTGACGGTCTCGGGCGACGCGTCCTGGAAGGTGGCGGCGATGTGGGCGGCCATGGTGTCGCCGCTGAAGAAGACCCGGGTGGGGTCCCACCGCTGGGAGCCGCCGACGAGCATGAGCACGGCGATGGTCTCGCCGAAGGCCCGACCGAGGCCGAGCATGGCCCCCCCGACGATGCCCGAGAAGCTCCGGGGCAGGACCACGCTGCGGATGACCTCCCACCGCGTGGCCCCGAGTCCGTAGGCGGCCTCCTGTTCGGGAAGCGGGGCGGTGGCGATGATCTCGCGGGTGATGGCGGTGATGATCGGCAGGATCATGATGGCCAGCACGAACCCGGCGTGGAAGTAGTTGACGTTGGCAACCGGGGAACTGAAGTAGGGGATGACCTCGCCCACCGAGCCGGCGATGAACTTCGTCACCGGATGGAGGAACACGGGGACGAAGAAGAGGAGGCCCCAGAGACCGAACACGATCGAGGGAACGGCGGCGAGCACCTCGACGAAGTAGGACATCGTGGTCTTCAGGCGCCGAGGGGCGTAGTGGACGATGTAGATCGAGACGGCGATGGCGAGCGGCAGGGCGAACACCAGCGCGATGGCGGCGACGTAGAGCGTCCCGTAGATGAAGGGGAAGATCCCGTACTCACCGGTGAACTCGGTGCGAGAGAAGCCGGCCCGCCACTCGGTCCCGAAGACGAAGTCGAAGAAGCCCATGTACTGGAACACGGGCCAGGCGTCGATGGTGGTCCGAATGACGATGGCGGCGAGAACCACGAGGACCGACAGTCCCGCGCCGAGCAGGAGGAGGGCGAAGGCCCTATCGGAGAAGCGCCCGAGACCGCTGCCGGAGAGGCGCTTGTCCGGGTCGGTCGACAGGTCGGGTTCGGTGGTCGTCACATGTCTCCTCGGGGACGGGACGGGGGAAGGGAACTGACCCCGCGGGGGTGGTGAGCCATGCGCAGCTCACCACCCCCGCGGGCCGTCGGATGGATCAGTTCTGGCTGTTGACGCGCTCGATGGCGTCGAGCACCCGGGGGCGAAGGCCCTCACCGAGCGGGGCGTAACCCAGGTCGGAGGCGAGCTGGATCGCCGTGTCGGACTGGGTGGCCCAGGTCCAGTAGTCGATCAAGATGTTGGCGGTGCCGTCCTCGTAGCCGCACTCCCAGAGGAAGATCCACACGGCGCCGGTGATCGGGAAGCCGCCGCCGCCCACGCCGAGGATGTCGAACTGGAAGTTGTCGGGCACTTCGAGCACCTCGAGGGCCTCGGTGGTGGCCTCGATGGTGGCCTGGACAGCATTGCCGTCGGAGTTGATGACCGCAGCGGTGGGGAGCTCGTTGATCAGGGCATACGCCTGGTTGACGTAGCCGAGCCCGCCTTCGTTCTGCTGGATGCCGGCGGTGACGCCCTCGTTGCCCTGGCCACCGATGGTGCCGGCA
>SKKL01000001.1 GCA_007121465.1 Acidimicrobiales bacterium
CGATACCGAACGCCGAGCTGTCGACGGCGCTCAGCATTCGCCTCGACCTCGCCGCGATGACCGCGACCTACTCCGTCGCGGGGCACCCTCCGCCGCTACTGGTGCGCGACGGGCGCGTCGAACAGCTGCTCGGGGCCCGGGGAGTTCCGCTGGGCCTCGAGACGGAGGCACCTCGGGTGAACGACTCGTTCGCTCTGCGCGAGGACGACCACCTCGTGCTCTACACCGATGGAGCGATCGAGCGCCGCGACCGCTCCTGGGACGAGGGTGTCGACCTCCTGGCCCAGATCGTCCTCCAACACCTGGAGCGGGAGAGCCACTTGCTGCGCGACGATCTTCACACCCGGCTCTTCGACGGCGCGGCCGACGATGCAACCGTCCTCGTCCTCAGCATCCACGGTCGCCAGAACGCCGACGTGTGAGGACAGGCCGGTCGGGTAGTGAACGAGAGTGCCCGCACCGGAGAGGACAGCGATGACCGAGATTCCGCCCGAGCATCAGATCACCCTGCCCCTGGCTCGGGTCGACCTCGACCTCAGCGGTGACCCTGATCTCATCCGGCTGGCTCGGCTCACGGTGAGCGGGGTGGCCTCCACCAGCGGACTCGGCCTCGAGGAGAGCGAACGGTGCCGGGCAGCAGTGGACGAGCTCTGCACGATGCTGTTCGAGCTGGCCCACCAGGACGCACGCCTGTCGTTGTCGGTCGCGACCGACGGCAAGCGCCTCCTCGTCTCCGGAGCGATGCCCAAGGACGGCTCCAAGGCCCCCGATCCGGTCCGCCAGCAGCTGGGAGACCTCATCTTGAGCTCGACGGTCACCGAGTGGAGCCTGGACACCGACGCCGACCCCTGTGGTTTCTGGTTCAGCTTCGACCCGAGCGTGCCTCGCGACGACGAGGCCCCGGCCGCCGAGGGCGAACCATGAGGTCCTGGCTGACACTCGATGACGAGCAGCTCCTCGAGCACTTCGTCGAGACGAGATGCCCGGAACAACGCGCGGAGCTCGTGGAGCGCTACTACTGGATCGTCGAACACGTGGTCCGCCGGTACAGCGACCGGGGTGAGCCATCCGAGGACATCGCCCAGGTCGCCGCCATCGGACTCCTGGGTGCCCTCGACCGGTACGACCCGTCCGTGGGGAGGTCGTTCCCCTCCTTCGCCATCCCCACCGCGTCAGGCGAGGTGAGGCGTCACTTCAGGGACCGCACCTGGAGGGTCCGAGTCCCGCGTCGCCTTCGGGATCTGTCGGTGCAGGTGCGGGCGGTGTCCGACGAGTTGCGGTCAGACCTTGGGCGCGAGCCGTCGATGGCCGAGGTGGCGGACCGACTCGACGTGGCGGTCAGCGAGGTCGCCGAGGCGTCTCTGGCCGTCTCGGCCAATCGCCTGACCCCCACCGATTCCAGCGGACAACCCGGCAGCGACGGCCATGTGATCGAGCTTCGCGACCACCGGGCATTCTCCTCCATCGACTCCGACGATCGACTGGTGCTCGTGGACCTCGTGCGTCGCCTTCCCCCACGCGAACGGACGATTGTGCAGTTGTGCTTCCTCGAAGGCCTGTCGCAGAAGGAGGCGGCCACACAGCTGGGGATCAGCCAGCCTCACGTGTCTCGCCTCTTGCGAGCATCTGTCGCCTGGCTCCGAGAGCAGATGCTGGACGCTCCCGCCGGGTGACCCGAGTCGCCCGCTGAGCGGACGGCCCGTATACCGTTCGACCAGGTGGGGAACGGGTGTCCCATGAGCGAACCGAGCGCCACCCTCACACCGCCATCGGAGCGGGAGCCATCGGTGGTGACGGTCCACTTCCCGGCCGGTCACCACCTGGCGGCGATCCCCCAGATGATCGTCGGGTCACTGGAGATGAGTCTCGAGCACGAGCTCGTCGACCTGATCCAGCTACGCCAGACGATCCACGAGCTGGTCTGCCACCTGGACCGCACCGCCCCCAGCAGCAGCGACCTCACCGTCGAGGTTCGAGCCACGCGGAACGAGCTCGTCGTGGTGCTCGGCGCGGAGATGCCGTCGACGGCCGGAGCGATCGACTCCTGGCTCCTCAACGAGGCCGAGCAGCAGTTCGATGCCGTGGAGGTCGAGCTTCTCGGCGGGCAGGTGACGGTGACGCTCCGGTCCTCGTCGGACGTATAGGAGCCACCCATGAGAGCAGTCACCTGGCACGGTCGACGCGACGTGCGCGTCGAGGACGTTCCCGACCCCATCATCAAGGAGCCGACCGACGCCATCATCCGGGTCACGTCGTCGGGTCTGTGCGGGTCGGACCTGCACCTCTACGAGGTGATGGGCCCGTTCCTCGAGCCCGGCGACGTCCTGGGCCACGAACCGATGGGAATGGTCGAAGAGGTCGGCGCCGCCGTGAGCCACATCTCCCCCGGTGACCGAGTGGTCGTCCCGTTCAACATCTCGTGCGGCGACTGCCACATGTGCGGCACGGGGCTCCAGAGCCAGTGTGAGACAACCCAGGGCCACGAGTACGGCACCGGTGGATCGCTCTTCGGGTACACCAAGCTGTACGGACAGGTGCCCGGGGGCCAAGCGGAGTACTTGCGGGTGCCTCACGCCGACTACGGGCCGATCCCCGTGCCCGACGGTCCGTCCGACGACCGGTTCGTCTACCTCTCCGACGTGTTGCCCACGGCGTGGCAGGCGGTGGAGTACGCCGCGGTGCCCGACGGCGGTTCACTGGTGGTGCTCGGTCTCGGACCGATCGGCGACATGGCGTGCCGTGTGGCGCAGCATCGTGGCGTCGAGACCGTCATTGGCATCGACCTGGTCCCCGAGCGTCTGAGCCGGGCGAAGGCTCGGGGCGTGGAGGTGCTCGACCTGTCGGCGCTTGGCGAGAACGAGGCCATCGAGGCGGTGCGTGCCCTCACCGGCGGTCGTGGCCCCGACTCGGTGATCGACGCGGTCGGGATGGAAGCCCACGGGTCGCCGATCGCGGCCGCCGCCCATCGGGCAACGGGCCTGTTGCCGCAGAAGCTGGGTGAGTGGCTCATGTTGCGGGGCGGCACGGACCGGTTGGCGGCCCTGCACCTCGCCATCGAGATCGTGCGCCGCGGCGGGACGATCTCGCTCAGCGGCGTGTACGGCGGAGCGGCCGATCCGCTTCCCATGCTGCGGATGTTCGACAAGCAGATCGCGCTGCGGATGGGTCAGGCCAACGTGCGGCGATGGACCGACGACATCCTCCCGCTCCTCACCGACGCCGACCCGTTGGGGGTCGACGAGTTCGCGACCCACCGGGTGCCGCTGGCCGAGGCCCCGCAGGCCTACGAGTTGTTCCAACACAAGTCCGACGGAGCCGTGAAGGTGCTGTTCCATCCGTGAACCGTGAATCCCGACGAAGACGTCGAGGAGGTGGAGAGATCCCCGACCGGGACGCTCCCCCGGTCCCCCAATGCTCGTGGGACCGGGGCCGAGACGCGCCTCGGGCGTGCCCCGACGCCGTTTTCGGCCTCGGAGCACGCCCGCTAGCGCCCGCTGGGGTTCGTCGCTCAGCCTGATGCTGAGACGAACCTTGCCGAGGTCTCAGTCGTCGAAGACGCCATCGTCGTCGTCGGTCATCCCGTCATCGTCATCGTCATCGTCGAACAGGTCGTCGTCGGTCGTCCCGTTTCCGTTGGTCCCGTCATCGGCCGGTGGCGCCACGGTGGTCGTGGTGGTGTCGTTGGTGTCGTCATCGTCGGCGCAGCCGACGGCGACCCCCAGGACGAGGGCGATCGCAGCAGCGAGTGACGTGAGGCGGCGGCGGGATCTCATGGGCAACTCTCCTGTTTCGTCTTGTACTCCTCGCCCGTACCCGACCTCGCGGGTGTTCATTCCTGACCAGCTTGCTCGGGAGTTCGGTGCCCTAAGGTCGACGCCCGAGTCCATCGCCCCGCGCGCGGCGATGCTGTCCGCAACCGAGGAGGCACTGCCCCTGTGGGGGAACCGATACGAGGAGACGCCCCGGCGCGACCCGGGACCGAGACCGCCAAGGCTCGAGGGCAGTGGTCGTCCGAACCCGCCTTCATCTTCTCGATGGCCGCCGCGGCCGTGGGACTCGGCAACCTCTGGCGCTTCCCGTACCTGGCGGGCGAGTACGGGGGAGGCGGGTTCATCCTCGCCTATCTCGTCGCCATGGTGGTCGTCTGCCTGCCCCTGATGTACCTCGAGGTGGCTGCCGGTCGCCTCGCCCAGGGCAACACCGTCCACACGTTCCGACAGGTGCACCGCAGCGGAGCGTGGTACGGCTGGTTCGTCGTCGGGCTCACCACCGTGATCACCAGCTACTACCTGGTGATCACCGGCTGGACGATGGGGTACGCGGTCGACGCCATCCGCCTCGACGTTCGATCGTTCGAGGAGTTCTCCGCCGGCTATGCATCGCTCGCCTGGGTCCTGGTGATCCTCGCCCTCGGTGCGGTCCTGCTCGTCCGCGGGCTCAGCGCACTCGAGACGTTCTCGAAGTTCATGATGCCGGTGCTCTTGTTGGTCGTCGTCGGCTTGGTCGTCACGGCCAGCCGCACAGCCGGGTGGGGCGAGGCGCAGGACTTCCTCCTGTCGACCGACATGTCGGCGCTGAGGGACCCCACCCTGTGGGTGATCGCGTTCGGTCAGGGCTTCTACTCGCTGGCGATCGGCCAGGGATACCTCGTCACCTACGGCAGCTACATCCCCGCCAAGGCCCACGTGCCACGCGCCTCGCTCATCATCGCGGTGACCGAGAGCTGCATCGCGCTGCTGGCCGGCTGGATGATCTTCCCCTTCGTGTTCACCCACGGCCTCGACCCGGGTGAGGGCAGCCAACTGGCCTTCAACACCCTGCCGCGAGCCTTCGATGCCATGGCGTGGGGCGCCCCGCTGGCGATCGCGTTCTTCGGCCTGTTCTTCATCGCCGCGTTCAGCTCGAGCTTGGCGGGCCTCAAGGTCATCCTGGCGGCGGTCGCCGAGGAGTTCCGGCTCCGTCACCTCACTGCGGTCCTGGTGGTGATCGGCCTCATGCTGGTCCTGGCGATGCCGTCGGCTCTCAGCTTCACGCCGCTGGAGCTGAGCGTCGGCGACACGCGGTTCCTCGACTGGCTGGACCAGAACGTGGGCGGCCAGGTGATCTTGTTCTCCGGCATCTTCGGGGCGGGGTTCTTCTGCTGGCTCGTGCCGCCGAGCCGCCTGCAGACGGCCCTCGGCACCGAGTCATGGTGGTGGATCACGCGGATCTACATCGTCGGCCGCTGGCTACCCGTCGCGGTGATCGGGTGGCTCGTCATCACCATCATCTGGTGAGGCGGGGCCCGCCAGATGAGCGATGAAGCCGAGCAGGTCGGACGTGACCGATGTCCTGTTCTCCCAAGGCTTCTGTATCGATACAGTTGACTTTACCGATATAGAAGTATCTCAAGAACCAAGGACACCCCCCCATGATCCCTTCCGCTGTACTCCTCGATCTCATGGTCCAGCCGTCGCTCGAGCGGCTCGGCCACAGCGCACTCCCCCACGCGCCGATCCTCGAGACCCGCAACCGCCCACGGCGGCTGGCCCGGGCGACCGCGGCCGCCCGCCGGCGGTTGACCCTGGCCCGGGTCTCCGAGCATCAACCGTCGACCGCCATCACCGCCCCCTCCGCACCACAGATCTGAGGTGGCACACTGAACCGGTGGCCCGGGTGACCCTCCAGACGATCGCCGACCGCGTCGGGGTCAGTCGCATGAGTGTGTCCAACGCGTTCTCGCGCCCGGACCAGCTGTCCCACGACCTCCGCGAGCAGATCCTGGCGGTCGCCAAGGAGCTCGGCTACGTCGGCCCCGATCCCGTCGCCCGCGCCTTGGTGCGTGGAACCACAGGAGCGATCGGCGTCCTGCTCACCGACTCGCTCCGCTACGCCTTCACCGACGAGGTGGCCACCGGATTCCTCGGGTCGGTCGTCGACGAGCTCGCTCCCACCGGCCTCGCTCTGACGTTGCTGACCGCCGAGGACCGCAACGACGTGTTGCCCGCCCGCGACATCGCCGTCGACGGCGCACTGGTCTACTCCTGTCGCCCGCGCTCGACCGCTCGCGACTGGCTCGTCCGACGTGGCATTCCGTTGGTCTATGTCGACCAGGGCCCGGATCCTGGGATCTCGAGTGTCAATGTCGACGACCGTGGTGGAGCTCGCACGGCGGCCCAGCACCTGATCGACCTCGGGCACCGCCACATCGCCGTGCTCACCTTGGCCTCCGACGCCCGGGACTCCGGGGAAGATGGCTCGCCCGGCGTCCCCCACGTCCAACGTGAACGGCGTCTCGGGTGGCTGGGAGCGTTGGCCGACGCCGGCATCGAACCCGTCGCGGTGGTGGAGGCCTCGGGTCATGCCGACACCGACGCCGCCGAGGCATCCAACGAGCTCCTCACCCTCGATCCCCGCCCGACCGGCGTCGTGTGCTTCTCCGACGTACTGGCGCTCGGAATGGTGCACGCCGCCCACCGCAACGGCCTGTCGGTCCCCGAGGACCTGTCTGTGGTCGGTTTCGACGACAGCCCGGTCGCGACCCGCTCCGAACCCGCGCTCACCACGATCCGTCAGGACGTCGCCGAGAAGGGTCGACTGGCCACCGAGCTCCTTCGCCAGGCCATCGACGCCAACCGTGCCGGAGCGCCGATCGAGCCCCGCCAGGTGACACTGCCCGCCGAGCTCGTCGTCCGCGGGACCACCGCCCCCGCCCCCAGCTGACCACCGCGGCCCACGCTGCCTGCGCAGGGGGCACGTCGGGCGGTACCGTCGGTGCCTATGGTCGAACGCTCGGAACCGGGCGACCGCCACGACCCCCCGGCAACCTATGACGTGCTCGACGACGTGCCCGCCCAGGCCGCCGTCGTCGATGCCAGCGGCGCGATCCAGGCGGTCAACACCGAGTGGCGGAGGTTCGCCCTCGAGAACGGTGCTGCCGACCCGAACGCGACGGTCGGCTGGTCCTACCGCCCCTGGGTCGACGACTCCGACCCCGACACCGCACACGCCGCCGCCGGGGTGCTGAGCGTCATCAACGGCGACTCCGACGAGTTCTCGTTCACCTACCCGTGCCACTCCCCGACAACAGAGCGATGGTTCCGGTTCCTCGTCGTTCCGGCCTCACCCACCACCCCACCCCGTGCCGTGCTCACCCTGCACCTGCCCCTCGGACCCGGCGTCGCCGAGCGACTCCACGGACTCAGGCGCGAGATGCTCGACGGGCCTCCGGTCGTGGTCTGCGCCTGGTGCCACGGCCGCTCCCGAAAGGTCGAGGGAGGGTGGACATACTCCGCCCCGGACGAGGTGCTCGTCGGGCCGGTCAGCCACGGGATCTGCCCCGACTGCCTGGAGGCGGTCGAACAGGGCGAGTGACCGGCGCGGTGACTCATCCGCCTCGGTCGTCGCTCCGACGGCGGGGTCTTCTTCGTCGCCTGGATCCTGGTGCCAGCTTCGCGGTCGACCTCGCGGTAGCGCTGGCACGGCCGGTCCGGCAATGGTGGTCGGCTCGGTCCCCCACCTGAGTCGATGACGACCCGTTGCCGCACCATGGGACGAGAGATGCGCGTGGTACTGCGGACACCGTGCAGTTCCGCGGTGGGAATGTAGGTGTTGTGGCCGGCAGACGCTCAGTGAAGACCCATGTCGAGATCAACGGCGTGGAGCAGGGCATGTTCATCGAGGGTGAGAAGTCACAGAACCCGGTTCTGCTGTTCGTGCACGGCGGCCCGGGAATGCCCGAGTACTGGTTGACTCAGCGGTATCCGACGGGGCTCGAGAACCACTTCACCGTGGTCTGGTGGGAGCAACGCGGCGCCGGGCTCTCCTACAAGCCCAGTATTCCCCCGGGCACCATGACCACTGCTCAGTTCGTTGCCGACACGCTGGAGGTGACGCGCCACCTGCTCGAGCGGTTCGGTGTGGAGCGGATCTACCTCATGGGGCACTCGTGGGGCAGCTACATCGCCATTCAAGCGGCGGCGGAGGAGCCAGGGCTGTACTTCGCCTACATCGGTGTGGGACAGATATCGGATCAGCTCGAGTCCGAACAGTTGGCCTACACCTATGCGCTCGCCCACTACGAGAACCTCGGAGATCGACGGATCCTGCAAAAGCTGAAGGCGGCTGCTCCTGGCACCACCGCCCCACTGCCGGCGGACTACCTCGCCCTGCGCGACGGGTACATGCACCGCGCCGGGATCGGCACGATGCGCGACATGAAGTCGGTGATCTCCGGGCTCTTCCTCCCGTCCTGGAGGTTTCGCGAGTACACGCTGGCGGAGAAGGTGAACCTGTGGCGCGGCAAGATCTTCTCGGCGAGATCCGAGTTCGGCCTGTGGGACGCGATGCTTGCCACCGACCTGAGGGAGGCGGTCCCGGAGCTCGAGATTCCCGCCTACTTCATCCATGGCAGGTTCGACTACACCTGCGCGTACCCACTCGCGAAGGGGTACCTGGAACGGCTCGAAGCACCGATCAAGGGGTTCTACACCTTTGAGAACTCCGCGCATTCACCCGTGTTCGAGGAACCGGAGCGGACTGTCGCGATCATGCTGGAGGATGTCTTGAACGGAACCGCTTCGCTCGCGGACAGCACTTAGACACCCGATCCGTCACGACCGGTCAGGGCGGTGATCCGGTCCGTCATCCCGGAAGGTGACGTTGGCCCCTGCCGCTGAGTCGGCGGCTGGGACACGATGGCTGGCGGAGGGCAATTCAACTCCGCTAGTCACGGGAGGGGAGACGCCGATGCGGCCGCCAACGAGCACGGCAGGGCCGCCTGGTCCGGCTCGCCGAGCGCTGCGCTCCCTGGGCTGCCTGTCAGCGATGGCTCGGGTCCTGATCGCCATCGCCGTGATCGGCGTAGCGTGGTTCGTGTGGGACGTCGCCACCGACGACGCCGGCCCGTTGACCGGGGACCGATTCCAACGAATCGACCAGTACCTGAGCGATCAGATGGATGCCTCCCGGATTCCCGGAGTGGCACTCACGATCATCGAGGATGGCGCCACTGTCCATGCTGCTGGCTTCGGCAACGACGGGAACAACAACGACGTCACCGCAGATACGCCGTTCTGGATCGGCTCCAACACCAAGTCGATCACCGCGCTCGCCGTGATGCAGCTCGCCGAAGCCGGTGCGATCGAGCTCGACGCACCGGTTCGCGACTACCTTCCCGCGTTTCGCCTCGCCGACGGGCCCGCCTCTGCCCAGATCACGGTCCGCCACCTGCTCAACCAAACCAGCGGCATCTCTCGCCACGATGGGCTCCGGGCCGTCGTAGGCGCCGACGAAGGCGATTCCATCGCCGACGTCGTCGCGCACATGGCCGACTTGGAGCTGAACCGCCCTGTGGGGGAGCGATTCGAGTACTCCAACCTGAACTCGGTCGTCCTCGGCGCCGTCATCGAGGCCGTAACCGGTGAGACGTGGCAGGGCTACGTGCAGGACAACATCTTTGATCCGGTGGCGATGACCAACACCTACACCGACCGGGACAGCGCCGCCACCAACGGCCTGAGCGCCACCCACCGCTCCTTCTTCGGCTTCCCTCTCGAAACCAACGCCAGCCACTACCCGGGTCTGGCCCCGAGCGGATACGTGTACGCCAGCGCGAACGACATGGCCCGCTACCTGACGGTTTACCTGGAGGGCGGCACGACCGACGGTCAGCAGGTCCTCAGCCCCGCTGGCATCGCCGAGATGCTGACCCCGGCCACCGACGAACGAACCTTCCCCTTGCAAAGTCAGCAGTTCACCGCCCGCTACGGCGCAGGTTGGTTCATCGGAACCTTCGGCGTCGCCGAGGACGCACGTTGGCACCAGGGGTCGCTCCCGCATTTCACGACGTGGATGGTCCTGTTGCCTGACACCGACCAAGCCATCGTCGTGATGCTGAACGCCGGGAGTCAGTTCGAGATCGGAGGCGCCAACGCAGCGTGGAGCCGCATCCCACAAGGCGTCGTCAACCTGCTCCGCGACGGCGAACCGCCGACCGGAACAGGAGCAGCCCGGCTCTTCATCATCGTGGGAACCCTGGTTGCGCTCGCGATTGCGGCCCAGGCTTGGACCCTCGCTCGCGTTGCGTCGGGTCGCGGACCTCGCCAAGAGGTGGCCCTGCGCCGAGCGGCACCGCTCGCCTGGGAACTCCTCGTCGCCCCACTCGTGCTCATCGCCTACCCGGCCGTGGCCGGGGGTCTCGGCTGGCGAGCCGCATTCACGTTCGTTCCAGATCTCAGCTTGGCCGTGGCCGCGATCGCCGGGCTCGCCGTCCTGACCGGTCTTGCCCGCCTGGTCCGACTCCTCCGAGCTCGGCACATCGTCGATAGGGACACGAACCTTGCCGCTTGACCCGACACAGCTCCGAGCGCCACCACTGGACCAGAGCGTCACCCCCGTCGGTTCATCGCTGCGTAGCTGGCCGCAAAGCCGATGGCGCCCCAGAGGGCCAGCACGACGAACGGTCCGGCGGTGATCTCGAAGTGGTTTCGAGCGAGAGTGCCTCTCATGACATCAGCCATCGCGGTGATCGGCAGCACCTGGTGGACCACCTGAAGCCAGTCGGGGAGCCGATCGGCCGGAAAGTTGATGGGTGAGAACATGAGGGAGACGAAGAGCAACAGATTCGTCAGCAGCAAGGTGACCATCGGTGGGACGAACGACGCTATGGCGTAGCCAACGCCGGTGGCGGTCATGCCGACGAGCACTATGGCGATCGGGAGTAGTGGGCTGATGGACAGATCGAGCTCGTAGTACCAGCGAGCGATGACGAGCGCCACGATGAGGCCGGGGAGCATGGAGAGGAACCACACCATCGCGTCCGCAGCCAGAAACGCCATCCGCGGCACCGGCAGCGTTCGGGCAGTCCCGTCCACTCGAGAGTGTCGTCGAGGTGACCGTCGGCGGAGGTGAGCAGCCGGTTTCGCTCGTCGTAGGTGAAGGCGGCCGAGCCTGACGTGAGCCGGTTCCCGGCCGGGTCATAGGTGTAGTCGGTCGTCGTGGTATCCGGATCGGTCCAGGACGTGAGCCGGTCGGCCTGGTCGTAGGTGTAGGTGTGGGTTCCCTCGCCAGCGACCCCTGCCGGGCCGAGGGTCTTGGTGGCCGGGTTGCTGTTGGGGTCGTAGGTGTACGCGAGCGAGTGCAGGACATTAGACCCGGACTGGGTGATCGTGTCGGTGCCGAGCCGTCCGAGGTCGTCCCACACCAGGTCGCGGGTGACACCGCCGGGGTAGGAGACTGCGGTGAGTTGACCCGCGATGTCATAGGTGTGGCTGCGTGTGCCTGAGATCGGGTCGGTGATCGTCGCGACCCGACCCGCGTCGGTATAGCTGGCGTTGATGGTCCCTATCGGGGTGGTCTGAGCTGTTGTGCGGCCGGCGTTGTCGTTCCTACGGGATCGAGCAGGTCCCGCACCATAGGTAGCCTGGCGGCGCAGAAGTATCCGCGGAACTAAACGCGGAAGTCCCGCCCTCGTAGCTCAGGGGATAGAGCAACCGCCTCCTAAGCGGTAGGTCGCAGGTTCGAATCCTGCCGAGGGCACTGTGTGTGTGTGATGTCTCGCCGCCACGATGAGTTCGGGACGCGAGCGGGGTCGACCCAGTGGCGAGACGCCCGAGAGGAAGGCAGTCCGAGGTGGGCAAGCTCATCGTGACCGAGTTCATGACCCTCGACGGAGTGGCACAGGCACCTGGGGCGCCCGACGAAGATCGGGACGGCGACTTCGGGTACGGCGGCTGGCAGGCGCCGCTGGTGGATCAGGAGTCCGGCCGCGCCATGTTCGAACTGGTGAGGACCATGGACGCCTTGCTCCTCGGACGCCGGACCTACGAGATCTTCTCCGGCTACTGGCCCACCGCTCCCGACGAGATCCCATTCACCGGCCTGCTCAACGGTGTCCCCAAGTACGTCGCCAGCCGCACCCTGTCCGGGACACTCTCCTGGCGGGGGTCGACACTCCTCACGGGTGACCTCGCCGAGAGCATCACTGCCGTGAAGGAGCGGCACGACGAGGTCCACGTCATCGGCAGTCTCGATCTCGTGCAGTCACTCCTGCGTCTCGGGCTCATCGACCAGATGAACCTGTGGCTCTATCCGCTGCTGCTCGGCCGCGGCAAGCAGGTGTTCTCCGGGGGCACGGTGCCGACCGCGCTGCGCCTGCTCAGGTCGATCACCCACCCCAACGGCACGCTCCAGCTCACCTACGAGGCACATGGCGAGCCGACCTACGGCACTCTCGTCGACGAGACCGAGCAACACTGATTCTACGGCCCGAGCGCGGGTCGCCCACCACCAGTACGCTCCGCCATACGCTGTAGAGCTCTGGGGGACCACCATGTTCGACCTCGTCGTCCGCAACGGATCGATCATCGACGGCTCGGGGGATGAGCCGTTCGTCGCCGACATCGCCGTCACCGACGGTCGCATCGCCGCGATCGGCACCGACCTGGGCCCCGGCCGCGAGGAGATCGACGCGACCGATCGCATTGTCACCCCCGGTTTCGTCGACATCCACACCCACTACGACGGGCAAGCCACCTGGGACGAGCACCTGGCCCCGTCGACCCCCCACGGGGTGACCACCGTGGTGATGGGGAACTGCGGAGTGGGGTTCGCTCCGGTGGCCCCCGACCGTCACCAGTTCCTGATCGCACTCATGGAGGGAGTCGAGGACATCCCCGGCGCCGCGCTGTCCGAGGGCATGTCGTGGGGGTGGGAACACTTCGAGGAGTACCTCGACGTACTCGATGGACGTCGCTTCTCCGCCGACGTCAGCGCCATGATCGCCCACGGACCCCTCCGCGCCTACGTGATGGGCGACCGGGGAGCGAAGAACGAGCCGGCCACCGCTGCCGAGATCGAGCGCATGGCCGACCTGGTCGAGGCCGCCATCGGGGCGGGAGCCATGGGGTTCTCCACCAGCCGCACCCTGGCGCACCGGGCGATGGACGGCGAGCCGGTCCCCGGCACCTTTGCCGCCGAGGATGAGCTGTTCGCCCTGGGACGAGCCGTGGCCCGCGCCGGTCGAGGCGTCTTCGAGGTGGCTCCTGCCGGGGTGGCCGGGGAGGACCACGTGCCACCGGCCACCGAAGTCGACTGGATGTGCCGGCTGGCGGCCGAGGCCGGCTGCCCGGTCACCTTCCTCATGCTGCAGACCGACAACGTGCCCGACGACTGGCGCGAGCACCTCGAGCTGATCACCCAGGCCCGGGCGCAGGGCCACAACATCACCGCCCAGGTGGCCGGTCGACCCTTCGGCGTGCTGCTCGGCCTGTCGGCCCGTCACCGCTTCTCGGTCTGCCCCAGCTTCGCCCCACTCCAGGACCTGACCAACGCCGAGAAGGCCGAGCGCATGCGCGACCCCGAACTGCGCTCCACCCTCATCGTCGAGGCCCGCACCATGGTCGAGCAGCTGCGCGAGGTCATGCCGGTGGCGGCCCAGGCGATGGACACCTACGACCGCACCTACCCGCTCGGCGACCCGGTCGACTACGAGCCCTCCCCCGATCGCTCCATCGCCGGCATCGCGGCTGCCACCGGGCGCGACCCCGACGAGGTGCTCTACGACGCGCTGCTCGAACGAGACGGCGACGCCATCGTGATGATGACCCTGCTCGGCTACAGCTACGGCAACGGCGACGCCCTGTTCGAGATGCTGTCGAACCCGTCGGCCGTGCTCGGGCTGGCCGACGGTGGCGCCCACTGCAACCTGATCTGTGACGCCTCGACGCCCACGTGGATGCTCACCCACTGGGCCCGCGACCGCGACGGCGCACAGATCCCGCTGCCGACCGTGGTCAAGAAGATGACCGCCGACACCGCCGAGCTGTTCGGGTTCACCGACCGGGGCCGCCTGGCCGTGGGCCTTCGGGCCGACATCAACGTGATCGACCACGTTCGACTCACGTTGCGCGAGCCGCGCCTGGTCGCCGACCTGCCCGCCGGCGGCACCCGCTTCCTCCAGGACGCCGAGGGCTACGACGCCACGATCGTGGCCGGCCAGATCACACGGCGATTCGACCAGTTCACCGACGCCCGGCCCGGGCGACTGGTGCGCTCGGGTCAGATGGCCCCGGCACCGGCCTGACACCCTCAGTCGGGCACGACGGGCAGGGACGGACGGTGGAGGGTCTCGCGCATGCGGGCTGAGACGTCGAGACCACTGGCCGCGGTGATGCCGGCGACCACGAGGATGGCGAACTCGATGCTGACCGCGTCGGCGAGCACGCCGGCAAGCACAGCACCGACGGCAAAGCCCAGGTCACGCCAGAGCCGGTAGACGCCGACCGCGCTGGCCCGCCAGGTGGGGTGCGCGACGTCGCCGATGGCGGCGATCAGCGTGGGGTAGGCCATGGCGGTGCCGGCACCGAAGATGGCGCTGCCCAGCGCCCACACCCCGAAGCTGTCGCCGAGGGCGATGATGATCAAGCCGGCCGCCTCGGTGAACTGCCCGCCGGCGATGAGCCACTTGCGGCCGACCTTGTCGGACAGAGCTCCGGCGAAGAGCTGGCCGATGCCCCACACCGCAGGCGCGATGGCGATGAGCCCGCCGATCTGGCCGACCGAGACACCGCCGGCGGCGAAGAACAGGGGAAACAGCCCCCAGGCCATGCCTTCGTTGAGGTTGTTGACCAGCCCGGCCTGGCTGGCCGCCGACAACGACGGGTTCCGCCACGTGGACAGCGCAAACACCTGCCGCGACGTCAACTCGCCCCCCGGGTGGCCGTCACGCTGGACGTGGTTGGCCACCTCGTGGGCCACGTGGTGGGAGGTCTCGCGGACGAACACCACCGACAAGCCGAGACCGACGATGACCAGAGCGATACCGAGGTAGAACGGCTCGGGCCGCAGCCCGTACTCCGAGGCGATCCAGCCGGTGGCCCAGGCAGCTGCGGCGACGGCCCCGTAGCCCGCACCCTCGTTGAGTCCCATCGCCAGCCCCCGGCGAGCGGGGCCGACGAGATCGATCTTCATGATGACGGTGAGCGACCAGGTGAGTCCCTGGTTGATGCCCAACAGCATGTTGGCGAACAGCACCCACTCCCACGTCGGCGCCCAGATCAACAGCAGGGGCACTGGAATCGCGATCAGCCAACCGACGACCAGCACCGGCTTGCGGCCGTAGCGGTCGCCCAGCGCACCAGCGAAGAGGTTGGTGACCGCTTTCGACACGCCGAACACGGCGATGAAGCTGAGCATCGCCGAATAGGCCGACAACCCGAAGACGTCCTCGGCCAACAGCGGGAGCACGGTGCGCTCCTGACCAACGGTGGCGCCGACCAGTGCGTTGACCAGGACCAGCAGCGCGAACTGGGGCAGGTTCTCCCGCAGCCCGAGCTGAACTCCGGTCGGCGCAGGGGCAGCGTGAGGCGCGGCAGCGTTGCTCACCGTCGCGCCTTCACCCGGCGCCCACGGCGACCGGCAGCCCGGCCCGTCGCCATTCGGGAAAGCCATCTTCGAGTCGCATCGCCCGCCGTTCCCGAGCAGCCAAGGCGCGGACCGCCTCGTCGGCGAACACGCAGAACCGGCCGCGGCAGTAGGCCACCACCTCGACGCCCTCGGGCACCTCGGCGAGGCGGCGTTGCACCTCCTCGGGAGGCACCGACACCGCTCCGGGAACGTGCCCGGCCTCGAACTCGGCTCTCGGGCGGACGTCCCATACGACAACGCCCTCACCCAGGCGCCGCACGAGGTCGTCGCGGCTCACCTGTTCGATTTCGCCGCGATCGCCCAGGTACCGGTCAGCCGCCGGCCGCACGCCGGCGATGTTGTCGGCCGCAACGGCCCTGAGCATCTCCCACAACACCTCCACCTGTTCTCCTGCGAGCCGGTAGACGACACGGTTGCCGTCACGTTGCGAGGCCACCAGACCAGAGCGCGCCAGAACCTGGAGGTGCTGGGAGGTGTTGGCCACCGATTGGCCGATCTGCTCGGCCAGCGCCTCGACCGACCGTTCACCCTGGGCGAGCACGTCGACCAGTTCGGTCCGCCGACCGCTCGAGAGCGCCTTCCCCACCAACGCGAACTGGTCGAACAACACGGACTTCGCTTCGGCAGCCATGAGAACACCCTAGAGGAGGTGTTCAACTATTCAACTGATTTCTTGATCGCATCGGGGTGGGGGCGACAGCGGCAGAGGCCCGTCAAGTCCGGGCTGAGCAGATCTCACAACACATTGCGGATCTGACGTTCGAGTTCGTCGATGGCGCGGCGGATCTCCTGGAACGACGACGGATGCAGCTCGTCGCGCAGGTCCTCGAGGTCGTCCCTCAGCGACTCGATCTCGTCCAGGGCATCGTCGTCGCCGTCCCACGCCTCGTCAGCGGCGTCGACCGCCACCTCCACCAGGTCATCCCGATCGCTCTGGTCGATCTCGCCTCCGGCCAGCGCCGCGTCGACCGCCTCCACGAACTCCCCGAGTGCGGCATCCAGGTCCGAGGCATCCGCCTCGGGAGGCACCGTGGTGGTGGGATCGGGTTCGGTGGGGTCGGGTTCGGGGGTCTCGTCCTCGGTGACGGGAGGTGGCTCGGGATCGTCGGGCGGGGTCTCGGGGGCGGGTTCGGTGTCGGGAACCTGAGGGTCAGCAGGCGGGCCGGCCTCGTCGGTGTCGAACCAGCCGCTCGCCACCGCCACCAGAGCGAGGATGATCAGGACGACGGCCAGCGCCGCCCACCAGAGCGCCGTGCCACCCGGCCGACCAGGCGGCGATGCTGCGACTTCGGTGTCCGCCGGTGGCCGGCCCGCCGTCGCGGTCGACGCCTCGGCGGAGACCGGGCTCACGGC
>SKKL01000185.1 GCA_007121465.1 Acidimicrobiales bacterium
CGTCTCCACCTCGGAGCCCCCGTTCGCTCTCCCGTCGCCGGGTCGGTCGCCCCCGGCGTAGGCGGTGAAGACGAAGATCGCGAGGAGCAGGACGACGAGTCCGCCCCAGACCAGAGAGCCGGTTCCTGCGCCGAGACATCCCGGGGACATCTCGTGTCGGGGTGGTGGCCGGTCGGCGTCATAGTCGCCGCGCTCCACGACTGACGGCTCGCTCCCCCGGCCGACTCGCTCGTCATAGGCGGCGCGACGCTGGGGGTCGCCGAGAGTGGCCCACGCCCGGTTGACCTCCGCCATGCGGGTGGCACGGCCACCGGAGTCGGGCAGGTCGGAACCGTGGCGATCAGGGTGCAGGTCCCGGGCCAGGGCGCGGTAGCGGGCCCGCACCTCGTCGGCACTCGCAGAGGGATCGACGCCGAGGACGTCGTAGTGATTCGGCTCGATGGTCCCAGGCTACGGCTGGCCGAGGTTCGGTCAGCAGTCGGCGGGAGTCAGGCGGCGGGTGCGAGAGCAGAGCGGAGGAAGGCGAGGAGCTCCCGGCGGCGCACCACCATCGAGCGCAACGATGGGTCGACACCGAGGGCTCGCTGGACCTCTACCTCGGTGGCCACACCGATCACCGTGGAGTAGGCGCTGAGAAGGAGCAGCCGCGAATCGGTGGTCCGCATCGTCCCGGCATCCATCTCGGCTTCGAGGAACTCCCGGGCGCGCTGGACCAGAGGATCGAGAGCGGCGGTCAGCCTCATCGACCAGGGCGGCCCGAGGCGGGCGACCTCGCGGAGCAAACCGAGGAGGGCCGGACGCCGCAGGGCCATCCGGAACACCGCTCGCACCACCGCATCGACGCGGTCCCAACCACGACCGGCGCGGTCGAGAGCGTCCTCGAGCGCGGTGGACAGCTCGGCGGCGCACCGGTCGATCACCGCGGCGAGCAACGCCTCCTTGGAGGGGTACCAATAGAGGATCGTCTGCTTGCGGATACCCAGCTCAGCGGCGAGGGCGTCGAGGGAGGTAGCGTCATAGCCACGGGTGCCGAACGACTCAACGGCAGCGTCGAGGACCCGGTCGGCGGTGCTCACGGTCCAGACGCTAGTGGCTTCTCTACCATCTGGTAGACAGGAGCGGTGATCCCCGAGCAACTCGACGGCAAGCGCATCGCGGTGACCGGCTCCACCGGCTTTCTCGGCACCGCCCTCGTGGAGCGCCTCCTGCGGTCGGCGCCGGGATGCGAGCTGGTCCTGCTGCTGCGCCCCGGGCGCATGCGAACCGTGGAGCAGCGGGCCCGGCGGGAGATCTTCAAGAACGACGCCTTCGACCGCCTGCGTGACACGCTCGGCCGCGACGGGTTCGACGAGATGATCGACCGGCGCATCACGGTCATTCGAGGCGACGTCGGCACCGACGGCCTCGGGCTCGACGACGACGGACGGGCCACCCTCGCCTCCTGCGACGTGGTGATCCACTCGGCCGCCACCGTGTCGTTCGACTCCCCGCTCGATCTGGCCGTCGAGGTCAACCTTCTCGGCCCGACCCGCATCGCCGAGACGCTCGGCGATCTCGGCGTGGCACCCCACCTGGTCGCCGTGTCCACCTGCTATGTGGCGGGCAACCACCGAGGCGAGGCCCACGAGGAGCCGGTCGACGAGTCGCCGTTCTTCGTCGACGTGTCGTGGCGCCGGGAGGTGGAGGCCGCCCGACGGACGCGCTCGGACTTCGAGGCCGAGAGCCGCCGACCCGAGCAGTTGAGTCGCTTCCACGACGAGGCCCGCTCCGAGCTCGGGGCAGCAGGCATCCCGCTGCTGTCGACCAAGGCCGAGCAGTACCGCACCCGGTGGGTGACCGACCAGATGGTCGACGCGGGCCGGTCCCGAGCCCGCTCGCTCGGGTTCCCCGACGTGTACTCCTACACCAAGGCCCTCGGTGAACGGGCCCTGGCCGAGTCCCGGGGCGACGTGCCGGTCACCGTCGTACGGCCCTCGATCATCGAGTCCGCCCTCGCCGAGCCCAAGCCGGGCTGGATCCGAGGATTCCGGATGGCCGAGCCGGTCATCATCTCCTACGCACGAGGGCTGCTCACCCAGTTCCCCGGCGTCCCCGAGGGCATCGTCGACGTCATCCCCGTCGACCTGGTGGTCGCCGCCATCGTGAGCTGCGCCGCCCAGCCGCCCGCCGACACCCCGCCCATCGTCCAGGTGGCCTCGGGCTCGAGCAACCCGCTCCGCTATCGGCGCCTCATCGACATGATCGAGGGCTACTTCACCGAACACCCCATCTTCGACAACACCGGCCAGCCCATCGCGGTTCCCGAGTGGAAGTTCCCGGTGCGGGGAAAGGTGGAAGCCCAGCTGGCCCGGGCCAAGACCGTCATCGGCAAGGCCGAACGAGTGCTCGGTTCCGTGCCGCTCCGAGGCAAGCAGGCCGAGATGTCGGCCACGCTCGAGACCCGCAAGGAAGAGGTCGAGAGGGCCCTCACCTACGTCGAGCTCTACGGGGCCTACGCCGAGTGCGAAGCCGTCTACACGGTCCACAACCTGCTCGAGATGTGGGACGGCCTCGACCAGTCCGACCGCGACACCTTCTGCTTCGACCCCCGGGTCGTGGACTGGACCCACTACGCCACCGGCATCCACCTGCCGTCGGTGGTCGAACACGCCCGGGTCAAGACGACCCCGGGAGCCAAGACCGGACCCACCCGCAACGACCGCCTGCGGGCCCAGGTCCTGTCCCCCGACCGCCACCTCGCCGCCTTCGACCTCGAGAACACCCTCATCGCGTCGAACGTCGTCACCTCCTACGCCTGGTTGGCCTCCCGTCGCCTGCCCACCGAGGACAAACTCCGCCTGGCCGCAGGCCTCGTCCGCGAGGCGCCTCAGCTCCTGACCCTCGACCGCCAGGACCGCACCGACTTCCTGCGCTACTTCTACCGTCGCTACAAGGGCGCCCCGGTCGACCAGATGGCCGAGGACTCCGCCGAGATGCTCAGCGCGCTGATCCTCGCCAAGTCGTTCCCTGCGGCCATCCGCCGAGTGCGCGAGCACCGGGCGCTCGGTCACCGCACCGTGCTCATCACCGGGGCGCTCGACTTCGTCGTCGAGCCGCTGCGACCCCTCTTCGACGACATCGTCGCCGCGGAGATGACCGTCCGGGACGGCCGCTACACCGGTGAGCTCGTGAAGGTCCCACCCACCGGCGAGGCCCGGGCCCAGGCCATGGCCGACTTCGCCCGCGCCGAGGGGCTCGATCTCGCCGAGTCGGTCGCCTACGCCGATTCGGCATCGGACCTGCCCATGCTCGAAGCGGTCGGCTTCCCGGTCGCGGTCAACCCCGAGACCCGCCTCGCCTCCCTCGCCCGCAAGCGCGGCTGGCTGGTCGAGAACTTCCCGAGGACCTCGGGCATCGCCCCCGTCGTACCCCTCGCGCCCACCCGAGCAGGAGCCAGGCCATGAAGGCCCTCGAGTTCTCCCGCAACGTGCCCCGCTACGCAGCGGCCCGCCTCGCGAGCACCTTCGTCTCCGGTGGCGGAGCCGGCCCCGGCCCGTTGTCGCTGGTCGACATCGACCCACCGGCGCTGCCCGGCCCGGACTGGGTGCGCGTCCGACCACGCCTGGCCGGCATCTGCGGATCGGACCTGGCCACCGTCGACGGGCGCAGCTCGGCCTACTTCGAACACATCGTGTCGTTCCCGTTCGTGCCCGGCCACGAGGTGGTCGGCGACCTCGACGACGGCACCCGGGTGGTCATCGAACCAGTGCTCGGTTGTGCCACCCGTGGCATCGACCCGCCGTGTGATGCCTGCGCGCGGGGCGACCTCGGCAACTGCGAACGCATCAACCACGGCCATCTCGAACCCGGGCTGCAGTCGGGGTTCTGCTGCGACACCGGCGGCGGGTGGTCGACGCTGATGGTCGCCCACCCGAGCCAGATCCATCCGGTTCCCGACGACCTCGACGATGCCGCCGCCGTGATGGTCGAGCCCACCGCCTGCGCGGTCCACGGGGCGTTGCGGGGCGCCGTCGCCGCGGGGAGCACCGTCGCGGTGCTCGGAGCCGGCACGTTGGGTTTGCTCACCGTCGCCGCACTGCGTCGCTACACCGACGCGGGCACCATCCTCGTCGCCGCTCGCTATCCCGAACAGCAGAACCTGGCCCGCCTCCTCGGCGCCGACGTCGTGGTGTCCCCCGACGAGTGGCGTCGTGGCGTGCGTCGGGTCACCGGCAGCCACGCCGTGGGCGACGGCTCGATCGATCGCCTCACCGGCGGGGCCGACACGGTGTTCGACTGCGTCGGTTCCAGCCAGAGCATCGCCGAGAGCCTCGCGGTGGTCCGACCCCGCGGCCGGGTCGTCATGATCGGCATGCCGGGTTCGGCCGCGGTCGACCTCACCGGGCTGTGGCACCGTGAGATCGAGCTGGTGGGCGCCTACGCCTACGGCACCGAGCTCACCGCCGACGGCCCCCGCCGCACCTTCGACCTCGCTTTCGATCTGGTCCGCCACGCCGACCTCGGCCGACTCGTGTCGGCTACCTATCCCCTCGCCCGCTACCGCGACGCCATCGAACACGCCGCCAACGCCGGCCCTCGCGGTGCCGTGAAGGTCGCCTTCGACCTGCGCGACGAAAAGGAGCGCACCCGACTATGACCCGTCGCAGCCCCCGCCCGGGCTTCGTCCTCGACGTCGACCGATCGACCCCACCCGTGGTGTTCCACCACGGCGAGGGCTTCCGTCTCGAGAAGCTCCCTCCCGGCCGGTCCCGGATCATCTACCCGGCCGAGCCTCTGCGCGGGCTCGACGACCCCGAGACGGCGATCGGCGACGCCCTGCGCAACCCGCTCGGCGAGAGCGATCCCCTCCCGGCCCTGTTGCGTCCCGGGATGAAACTGACCATCGCCTTCGACGACGTGTCGCTCCCTCTGCCCCCGATGCAGCGACCCGACATCCGCCAGCGCATCATCGAGCAGGTGCTCGACATGGCGGCCGAGGCCGGGGTCGACGACGTCC
>SKKL01000232.1 GCA_007121465.1 Acidimicrobiales bacterium
GGGTGGCGGCCACCTCGCGGTTGCGCGGGCTGTGGCGGCTGCTCCCGCTGCCGTGGGCGAAGAGAACGATCGGTGCGTCGGGTCGTGGTTGGGTGAGTGTCCCCTGGAGCGCCGCACCGGCTGACTCGATGGTCACCTCGGCCCGGCTGGGTCCCTCGTCGATGGGCGGCGTCGCCGCCTGCCGGTTGCGGGTGAGGCAGGCTTCGACCTCGTCGTCGGTCGTCGCGTCGAACCGCCGGTACCACTGGCCGACGGCCCGGAACGGTTCAGGAGTGTCGACCGCGATCATCTCATCGGCCTCACCGGCGAGAACGTCGGTCCAGCCGGGTGGAGCGACGGGAACCGCGAGCACGACCCGGCGGGCCCCCGCGGCCCGGGCGACCCGACACGCCGCCCGGGCCGTCGATCCGGTGGCGAGACCGTCGTCGACGATGACGACGGTGCGCCCGGTGAGATCGACGGGAGGGTTGTCGCCCCGGAGGCGACGGGTCCGCTCGGCGAGCTGTCGCCACTCGTCGGACTCGACGGTGGCGAACTCCTCGGCGGTGACCCGGGCGGCGCGGATCACCGCCTCGTTCAGGATTCGGATCCCGCCTTCGCCGATGGCTCCCATGGCGAGCTCTGGTTGGTCGGGTACACCGAGCTTGCGTACGACCAGGACGTCGACCGGAACGTCGAGATGGTGGGCGACCTCGGCGGCGACGGGCACCCCTCCCCGCGGGAGTCCGACCACCACGGGATGCTCGGAGCGCAGGTGCTCGAGCTCGGTGGCGAGACGTCGTCCGGCATCGTTCCGATCGTCGAAGAGCATGGTGGCGGCCTCCTGGTCTTCCTCTACCCGTCCGGGTGGACGTCGATCACGGCGGCGCCGCGGACGCGGTCGTTGGCCAGGTCGACGAGCGCCTTGTCGGCGTCCTCGAAGGCGTACCGGGTGGTCTCGACTCGGATCCCGATGCGGGCGGCGCGCTCGAGGAACTCCTCGCCGTCGGTGCGGGTGTTGGCGGTGACGCTCCGGAGCTGTCGTTCCTGGAACAGGTGGCGCTGGTAGTCGAGCGCGGGTATCTCGCTGAGGTGGATCCCTGCGACCGCCAGCGTCCCGGACCGGTCGAGCGCAGCGAGAGCGGCGGGGACCAGTTCGCCGGCGGGGGCGAAGAGGATGGCGGAGTCGAGCGGTTCGGGCGGCGGGTCGTGGGCCCCGCCGGCGGAGGCGGCACCGAGGTCGAGGGCGAACTGCCGGGCGTCGGCGGATCGGGTCATCACGTGGACCGTCGCTCCGTCGGCCAGGGCGATCTGAGCGGCGAGGTGGGCCGAGGCTCCGAAACCGTAGATGCCGAGGCGACCTCCGGCGGGGAGCTCGGCCCGGCGGAGTGCCCGATACCCGATGATCCCTGCACACAGCAGCGGAGCCGCGGTGTGGTCGTCGAAGACGTCGGGGATCCGGTAGGCATATCGCTCGTCGACGACGGCGTTGTCGGCGTAGCCGCCGTCGGCGTCCCAGCCCGTGAACCGCGGGTCGAGACACAGGTTCTCGTGGCCTGCCGCACACCACCGGCAGGTCCCGCAGGTGCGTCGTAGCCAGGCGATCCCCACCCGGTCGCCGAGGGAGAAGCGCTCGACCCGGTCGCCGACCCGATCGACGATTCCGACGATCTCGTGGCCGGGGATTGCCCCGGGGAGATGGGGTCGGAGGTCCCCTTCGGCGAGGTGGAGGTCGGTCCGGCACACCCCGCACACCGACACCCGGACCCGGATCTCGCGGCCGATCGGGACAGGCGCGGCCCGCTCGACTCGGACGAGGGGCCCGAGGTGCATCGGGGCGGGTCGGCGGATGTTCCAGGCTCTCACCGGCTCATCTAACGCCCCCGGCAACTCGAAGCGACAGGGGCGAAGGTCCCACGAGTGATCGGTTGACGAGGAGCTGTTCGGATCAACGAGGCGCGACCGCTCGCAGCAGGAGGGGTACCGCCCGGGCCCAGCGGGCGCTGAAGGGCTCGTCCCCGGGGGCCAGCGCCATGATGATCGAGCCGCCGGCGATCATGTCGATGAGGCTGTCGACGTCGGCGTCGGGGTCGACCTCGCCGCGTGCGGTCGCCCGGGCGAACGCCGCCAGCATCACCTGGCGGCGCTCCTCGACGTAGGTGAACCAGTAGTACTCACCGAGCTCGCCCCCACTGGCCACCTCCTGGAGGATCATGCCGAGCAGGCTACGGACCGCGGGCAGGTCCCGGACCTCGTCGATGGTGGGCCCGAGGCTGACCAGTTCAGCTTCGAGGTCGCCGAGATCGGGGATCTCGAAGGGGGGTCTCACCCCATCGATCGCCGCGGCGGCGAGGGCCTCCCGGCTGGACCATCGGCGGTAGAGGGTCGTCTTGGCCACCCCGGCGCGCTGGGCAGTCGCCTCCATCGTCAGCCGGTCGACACCGCCCTCGAGGAGGAGGCCACGGGCGGCGGACAGGATCGCGTCGTCGAGCCCTGGGTCTCGGGGTCGTCCTCGTGGTGGCACTTCGGCCACGGTGGCCCTCCTCGGCGATATTCGATACGCTACGTTGCGTAGCAAAAGGGTACTTGGTCGGTGCCCGGTCGGGACCTTCGTACCTCACTGGCACCGCCCGGTCACCTTCAGACTGGACATGAGACGACACCTATCAGGGGTGAGGGACAGGAGCGAGAACCATGACCACGGTGGTGCACTTCGACCAGACGACCAAGCGGTTCGGCGACCTGACCGCCCTCGATCGCTTCGACCTCGAGGTGGGCGAGGGGGAGATCGTGGGTCTGCTCGGCCCCAACGGAGCGGGCAAGACCACCGCCTTGCGAACCCTGCTCGGACTGATGCGGCCCACCTCCGGGCGCTGTGAGCTCTTCGGAATCGACGCCTGGACCCACCCGGTGGCCGCCCACCGCCACCTCGCGTACATCCCCGGCGAGTTCGCGGTGTGGCCGGGCCTCACCGGTGCCCAGATCTTCGACCTGCTCGGCACCGTGTCGGGCGGATACGACCCAGCGGTCCGCGACGACCTGATCGAACGCTTCGCCTTCGATCCGTCGAAGAAGGGACGCAGCTACTCGAAGGGCAACCGGCAGAAGATCGCCGTGATCGCCGCCCTCATGACGCAGGCTCCTCTGCTGGTCATGGACGAGCCGACCAGTGGGCTCGACCCACTCATGGAGGCCACGTTCCAGGACTGCCTGCGCGAGGCCAAGGCCCGGGGTCAGGCGATCCTGCTGTCGAGCCACATCCTGTCCGAGGTCGAAGCGGTGTGTGATCGGGTCGCCGTCCTCCGCCGGGGGGTGTTGGTCGAACACGGCACCCTCGATGATCTTCGCCACCTCCACGCTCACACCGTCGAGGCCACCTATGTGGGAGAGCCGCCGAGGCTCGAGGGGGTGCCCGGAGTCGAGGACGTCGTCGTCGGCGACGGCGTGATCCGCCTCCAGGTCGCCGGTTCCACCGACCCACTGCTCAAGGCGTTGGCCGCCGCCGAGGTGCCGTCGATCCAGATGCGGGAACCGACTCTCGAAGAGCTGTTCCACGCGTTCTACGACGAGTCCGCCGAGCCCGCGAGCAGCCGCGCCTAGCGGGCATCACGAGTCAGGAGCCGCGAATGTCGATCACCCACGCTCCCACCGAATCGTCGGTCGGCGGTGACTCTCCCGAGTTCCCGCTCGACCTCGACACCCGGTCCCATCAGCGCTCCCCTGTGCAGACGTGGATCCGGGTCTACCTCCACCACTTGCGCGTCCTCCGCAACCAGGCCATCGCCTGGATCGGGGTCATCGCCGTCGTCGGTGTCTTCGTCGCT
Source organism: Acidimicrobiales bacterium (assembly GCA_007121465.1). GTDB lineage: Bacteria > Actinomycetota > Acidimicrobiia > Acidimicrobiales > SKKL01 > SKKL01. Next base: position 3,804 of record SKKL01000232.1, read on the forward strand.
GCGGGGTACCAGGACGTCTACACGACCCAGGCCGAGCGGGAGGCGGCCGCGGCGAGCATCGAAGGTGTCCCCGCTTTCGAGGCCCTCTTCGGCCGGACTGTCGAGATGGCCACCCTCGAGGGGTTCTTGCTCTGGCGCTGGGGCGGATTCGCCGTTCTGCTCGCCGCCGTCTGGGGCATGCGCTCGGGTGCGCGGCTTCTGCGAGGGGCCGAGGACGGGGGCCACGTCGAGCCTCTTCGGGCGGGCGCGATCTCGCCCCGGGGTGTGGTGGCAGCAACGCTCGCAGCCCTGTTCACCGTGCACGTCCTCCTCGCCGCCATCGTCGGTGTCTCCCACTCCGCGGTGGGCATGGACGCCGCCACCGCGTGGGCGCTCGGTGGTGCACTCGGCTTCCTCGCAGCGGTGTTCGCACTGGTCTCGGGCTTTGCGGCTCAGTTCGTGTCGGGTCAGCGTCACGTGATGACCATCGCCGGGTTCGCGCTCGGAGCGACGCTCGGCGTGCGGGTGCTGGCGGCGGGTACCGGCACGCCGGACTGGCTCTGGGGGGTGACACCGTTCGGGTGGGCCAGCTACCTGCACGAGGTCGACGGTGCACGCGTGGCCGTCTTCTCCGCCTACCTGGTGTCAGCGGTGGTGCTCACCGCGCTCACCCTGGTGTTCGCTCGCCGCGATCTCCACGGCGGCCAGCTCGGTCAGGTCGAGCGTTCCTACCCCGACGCCCCTCCCGTGAGGAACGAGCTGAGCCTCGGTGCTCGGCTGGTCCGAGGCCCCATGGTGGTGTGGGGCGCCATCCTCGGCCTCAGCGGCCTGGTGTTCGGGTTGATGGCCGAGGACTTCGCCGCCGCGATGTCCGACCTTCCCGACACCATGGCCATGGCCGAACAGATCGGGTGGTTCGCCATCGACACCCCCGAGGGGATCGTCGCCTCGATGATGCTGTTCCTGGCGCTGGTCCTCTGCCTCTTCGCCGCCGCTCAGGCCGCCGCAATTCGCGAGGAAGAGGCATCCTGGCGCATCGAGCACCTGCTCGTGCGGCCGTTGGGGAGGGTGCGCTGGTTGCTCGGCCGGGTGGCGGTGTCGGCCGCGGCGATCGTCGTGATGGCCTTCGTGACCGTCGGCGCCGCGTGGATCGGGGTGGCGGTGGTCGGATCGCCCATGTCGCTCGGCGATCTTCCCGCCACTGCGCTGAACC
>SKKL01000237.1 GCA_007121465.1 Acidimicrobiales bacterium
GACGGTCCCGTACAAGCAGATCGTGATCGCGATGGGCCAGGGAGCCACCGCCGCTCTCAGCGCCTTCGACCACCTGATCCGCAGCAGCGCCCCCGCCGAGCAGGCCGCCGCCGTCGCCTGATCCCCGTCGAACGGCGAAATCTTGGGTTTCGAACACCGCTTCGGTGTCGCAACCGCGAGATTTCTCCGGCGAGGGGGGGCGCGGCGAGAGGCGCTGCCGAGCTCAGGAGCTGTCGAGCTCGGTGACGAGCTTCTTCGGGGCCACGGTGCGGTAGGCGTCGAGGCACACGGCGGCCACCTCCTGCCAGTCGACAGCCCCGTCGAGGCGCATGCCGATCCAGCCCCGGTGACCGACATAGGGCGGGCGGAAGAAGCGTTCGGGTTCTGACTCGACCACCTCGGCTTGCACGCCGGCGGGCGCGGCCGCCCACAGGTGAGGGAAGTCGTCGTCGTGGTGTCCGCCGGCCCACAGCTGCACGAACTGTTTGCGGACGAAGAACGCCGGCGAGCCGTGGCTGGTCTTCTCGGTCGCTTCCGGCATGGCGAGACAGATCGCCCGCACTCGCTCGGTCAGGTCCTCAGCGATCACCGTCGGACCTCCCTCCACGACGTGGACTTCCCACGAGAGACGTACACGATCGCCAACCTAGCGGGATCGCTTCTGGCAAGCTCGGGAGATGACCACGATCGGCACCGTCTCGAGTCTCCACCGCTTTCCCGTGAAGTCGATGGGGGGCGAGGGGGTCCAGGAGGTGGAGGTCGACGCCGACGGCATCGTCGGTGACCGCACCTGGGCGTTGCGCGACACGGCGACCGGCAAGCTCGTCAGCGCCAAGCGACCGCGCCTGTGGCGGACAGCTCTCGACTGTGTGGCCACCGGTTCCGGTTCCGAGGTGGTGGTCGAGCTTCCGGACGGCGCACGCCTCCCCATCGGCGACCCGGGCCTCGCCGGCGCGCTCTCCGAGCTTCTCGGGCGGGAGGTCGCCATCGAGGAGGCGGTCGAGCCCCAGCAGGGTGTCTACGAGTCGGATTGGCCCGAGATCGATGGAATCACCTTGTCGGGAGAGATCGACCTGCCGACCAACCTCACCGGCGAGGGCCGTTCCTTCGCCGACGTGGGTGTTCTGCACCTCATGACCACGACCAGCCTGGCCACCCTCGCCGACGAGTTGGGCGAGGCGGCGGCCGACCTCCGCCGGTTCCGGCCGGGGATCGTCCTCGCCACGCCCGGGTTGTCCGGGTTCCCCGAGGACGGCTGGATCGGCGACCGCCTGTGCATCGGCGAGGTGGAGATCACCGTCGGCGAGCCCACCCCCCGCTGCATCATGACCACCGTCGAGCAAGGAGGGCTCCCCGCCGACCGGTCGGTGCTCACGACCCTCGCGGAGCGGCACCGGGTGGAGACCCCGCTCGGGACCTTCGCCTGCCTCGGTTCCTACGCGTCGGTGGTCACGCCCGGTCGGATCCGCGTGGGAGACGCCGTGGTCCTCGCCTGAGGGTCACCGCTCGGCGGGGTGGCCCTCTCGAAGGTCGACCGACGTCCGCTGCTCGTCGTCGTCCTCCCGCTCTCGTTCCTCGTCGTCCTCGGTGATGCCCTCGCACGTGCGGCAGTAGGCGTAGCCGACGAGGAGGATGGTGTTGGCGATGTAGAGCCAGAGGGCGAGGAGGACGACGGCCGCGAATCCGCTGCCCGCGACCCGTTCCTCGAAGTCGGCGCCCTGTCCGAGGTAGATCAGGTAGCCGAGCGACATCACGGCGATGGCGGCCGACGCCGCGAGGGCGCCGATGCCCGTGGAGCGCAGCGACATCTTCTCGGGCCCGAAGACCCCGTAGATGATCAGAAGGACGAGCGCACCGGCGAGCGTCCCGGCGACGAGGCCGAGGATCCACCCGACGACGAGCAGGATGCCGTTGTCGAACACACCGGAGGCGAGATACGAGGCGCCCAGTGCTGCGAGGAGGAAACCGGGGAGCAGCACCACGAACATCAGCGCCTTCAGTCGCCCCTTCACGCCCTGGGCCGACTGCTCGGGTTTGTGGGAGAGCCGGTCGAACGCCCGTACCAGGCCGGATCCGTAGGCGGTCGCCGGCCACAGCGCGGCGAGGATGGCCATGAACCCCACGCCGGCACCCACCTGGGCGAGGGAGTCGAACGCTCCGGACACGTCGGCGCCGCCTGGCGCCAGTTCGTCGATGTTCTCGCCGAGCTCCTCGATGCGGTCCTCGCCGACGATCTCGCCGGTGATCCAGAAACTGATGACGACGAACGGGGCGATCGAGATCAACGCGTAGAAGGCGAGGCCTCCGGCGAAGAGGAGCACCTCGGCGTTGCGGGCCTCGTCGATCAGCTTGGCGATGCTGTCGGGCAAGCGGCGCTGCGCTCGACGCCCCCAGGACTTCGCTTGATCGGTCGTCTCGTCGATCTTGGCGCGGGCGTCGTTCACGACGTCGACGCGGGCGCGGTAGTGGTCACCGTCTTCTCCTTCCCCGGGAACCGGCGGGGGAAACGCACGAGCTCTACAGTGCAGGTCGGTGAACCTGCGCGATCTCAGCTACCTGGTCTCGGTGGCCGAGCACCGACACTTCGGACGAGCGGCCGAAGCCTGCTTCGTCAGCCAGCCCACCCTGTCGACCCAGATCAAGAAGCTCGAGGCCGAGCTCGGGGTGCAGCTCATCGAGCGGTATCCACGTCGGGTGCTGCTCACCCCCGCGGGCGAGCAGGTCGTGGAGCGGGCCCAGGTGATCCTCGGGGAGGCCGACACCATCCGCAGCATCGCCCGCCGGGCTCGGGATCCCGAGGCGGGCAGCGTCCGCATCGGGTTGATCCCCACCCTTGCTCCGTATCTGCTCCCTCACATCGTCCCCGAGCTCCACTCGCGGTTCCCGAAGCTCGAGCTGTTGCTCGTCGAGGAGAAGACCGAAGACCTCCTGCGCCGGATCGGAGAGGGAGCGATCGATGTGGCGATCCTCGCACTACCCGTCCCGTCGGAGCGGTTGCACGTGGAGGACTTGTTCGACGAGCCGTTCGTGCTCGCCGTGCCCCGGGGCCATCCTCTCGAGAGCGGTGACCCGGTCGATCCGTCTGTGCTCGCGGGCCAGGATGTCCTGCTGCTGCAGGAGGGTCATTGCCTCCGTGACCAGGCGCTCGAGGTGTGCAAGATCGTCGGTGCGTCCGAGCGGGGAGGGTTCCGGGCGACGAGCCTCGAGACGTTGCGCCAGATGGTGGCGGCCGGGGTGGGCATCACGTTGCTGCCCGAGTTGTCGGTTCGTCCACCGGTCCCGCCCTCTCCGGCGGTCGCGATCGTGCCCTTCGCCGACCCCGTTCCGGACCGCCGGATCGCCATGTTGTGGCGTCCGACGTCGACCTACCGCGACCTGTTCGAGGAGATCGCCACCACGATCCGGGGCATGGACCTCCTGGCGAGCGTCTCGTCCCCCTGACGGCCGCGGGGGTGACGCCGCCGCTCCGAGCTACATGGGTGGGCGGGGCGTGTAGGCCTTGCCGACGCGGGTGCCGAAGCCGAACACGCGGGCGAAGAACCCGGGCTTCTTGCGGGGTTTGACGAAGTGGATCGGCTTGGGATGCTCGACCACGTAGCCGGCGGCTTCGATGGCGTCCCACACGGTCTGGCTGAGAGCGGGACCGGCAGGGGTGTTCTCGGTCGACAGATCGGCGTAGGCGTGGGCGACGAGGGCGCGGAACGATCCTTCGCAGGCCTGCTGCAGAGCCTCGTCGTCCTCCCACACGGTGACCAGCACCTGCCAGTCCGAGAGCGGCCGCCCCGGCTTGTCGAAGTCGGCCCGCAGGGCCTGGGCCCCGTCAGGGTCGAAAGACAGGGACTGTCCGTTGGACATGAGTGCTCCGGGATCGGCGTCGGGTGATTCAGGTACCGCTCGGAGCGCTGGGCGTGAAGCGGACCTTCATCTCCTTGATACCGCCCACGAGGGGGATACCGGCGGCATCGAGTGGAATCGGCTCGGACACCACCTCGATGTCGGGCAGGCGCGAGAGGAGCTGCCGGAACGCCACCCCGACCTCGCGGCGGGCCAGGTGGGCGCCGAGACAGAAGTGGGGACCGGGCCCACCGAAACCGAGGTGGGGGTTGGGGTCGCGCCGGACGTCGAAGACATCGGGGTTCTCGTACTCGCGGGGGTCGCGGTTGGCGGCTCCGTAGAACAGGACCACCTTGTCGCCCTCGGAGAACTCGTGGTCCGACACGGTGATGCCGTCGCGGGTAGCGGTGCGGCGCATGAACGTCACCGGCGAGGAGACCCGGACGATCTCGTCGACTGCTGTTCCGGTGACCCCGTCGAGGTCGTCCTGCCAGATGCGGCGCTGGTCGGGGTTCTGGGCGAGGAGGTTCAGGCCGTGGCTGAGGGCGTTGCGGGTGGTGTCGTTGCCGGCGACGGCGAGGAGGATGAAGAAGGGGGCGATCTCCTCGGGGGCGAGCATGTCCTCGCCGGGCTCGGCGTTGACGAGCTTGGAGGTGAGGTCGTCGGTGGGGTTGGCCCGGCGCTCCTGGGCCAGTTCGTTCATCAGCCCGGTGAGCTCGATCCCGGCTTCGAAGAGCGCTTCGACCACGGGCTTGCCGCCGAGGAAGTCGGGGTCACCGGCGCCGAGGATGACGTTGGTGGCTCGCAGGACCGTGTCGAACTCGCTGCGGGGGATGCCCATCATGTCGCAGATGATGAGGAGCGGGAACGGCTGGGAGAAGGCCTGCACGAAGTCGACCTCGCCCGCCTCGCACATGTCGTCGATGACCTCGGTGCAGATGGTCTCCACCGAGTCGAGGACACCCTGCAGTTGGCGGGGGGTGAACGAGCGGGCGACGATGCCTCGCTGACGGGCGTGCTTGGGGTCGTCCATGTTGATGAACGAGCCGAAGAACTCGAGCATCTGCTCGTTCATGTCGGGGATCGACACCGCCCCCTTGCCCGAGCAGAACTCCTGGGGGCGTCGGGAGATGTCGACGACGTCCTGGAACCGGGTGACCGCGTAGAACGACTCGGTCGTCTCGGTCATCGGGTTGTGATAGGTCACCTCGGTGAAGGGCTCGGCGGCCCGCAGCTCGGCGAAGTGGGCCATCCGCTCCTCGAGCGGGAGCTTCCAGAAGCCCGGCTCGGCGAGTCGTTGTGCGGGTGCGGTCATCGGTGGTGATCCCCCTGAGGTGGCGCGTGTCACGCACCGTACCGCCCCTGTACGCCGTACACCAGACTGGCCGGTCAAGAGGGCCGACGGGTCAGCGCTCGGCCGCCCAGCTGGCCCGGGCCATGGCCTCGACTTCTGCCACCTCGTCGGCGTCGACGGTCTCGAGCTCCCCGAGATCGCAGGGGTCGAAGTGGTAGAGGTACAGCCGGGACACGAACTGCCCGATCGGCAGCGACGACTCGCCGAAGCGCTCGCCGTGGCCTTCGGTCGACACGACCACGTCGTGGCCCCAGTCCTGACCGCTGTCGTTGTTGGGGTTGAAGAAGTACACCCGCGTCTCCTCGGTGGGGTCGAGGCCCACCCGCAGGATGGAGATGGCGTGCCAACCGATGAACCGACCGAGGCTGTCGGTCACCGCGATGCCCGTCGGCTGCGGATGGACGACCGGCCGGTTCTGGTTGTACAGCGGGTGGTACAGGGCATAGAAGCGGCGGACGAAGGTCTCGAACTCGTCGAGGTTGCCGGTGGCGATGTCGACGGCGATGGCGGTCTCGCGTCCCACCCACCAGCCGTGCAACTCGCGGTTGATCCAGGTGTGGGGGTCGCCTCCACGATCGGCGCAGCGACGACCCATCTCGATGTAGATGCGGTCGATGTGGGGCACGAGCACCATCGACACCGGGTCGACGTCGGTCAGCGCAGTGGAGAACATCCCGTCGGCGATCTCGGCCGAGGAGAGCCGCTGACCCTCGAAGAAGATGTTGATCTCGTCGTCGCGGGCGGCGCGGGTGACCAGACGGATGAGGTAGTCGGGCGCCGCGATGGCCCACATGGAGATGGCCCGCGCGGCCTGGCAGGTCGGGTTGTTGCCCTGCCCGATGCCGAGAGGTTGGCCCAACACGTTGATCACCCCGGCCAGCAACAGGGCCGACACCGACTCCTCGCCGGCAATGGGAGCGAGAGCAGCGGCGGTGGTGGCTGACGGCTCGAGGCCGATCTGCCCCCATAGGGAGGGAGCGATGGCCGGGTCGAACAGCACCCCACTCTCGATCATCTGGGCGAGCGGGTAGATCGACTGGAACGTGGTGGGGGTGATCGCCACCTCGATGAGGCGGGTGATGAGTGGTCCGTAGCAGGAGAGCGCCTCGGTGCCGGTGCGGCTGAGTCCGAGTGCCGCACCGACGAGATCCGCTCGCTCGCCGTTGATGTGGTGCAGGAACGTGGCGTGATAGGGCGAGACCAGTCCGGTGGAGTGCATGGCGAGCGCGAACTCCCGGGCCTCCTGCCACAACGCCGAGTCGTCCATGGTGGCGAGTCGTTCGGTGTACACGTCGATGCCGGGGTCTTCGCGGCACCCGCCGGTGGGCCCGTAGAGCGCGGCCACCAGTCGGTTGACCCCGAGGGTGGGGCCGGTGGAGGTGACCTCCGGCTCGGACAGGTAGGCCGCGACGCGGGTGATCATGAGGACGACGTTGTCGACCTGGATCGGACGCTGGGCGAGGACGCGTTCGATCTCGGCGACGAGGCTGTCGAGCACGTGGCCGTAGCCGATCCCCTCGGCGATGAACGACAGGTGGTTCTGAACCGCGGTCGCTCGCATGCCGCTCTCGCGTGCCGCTTCGCTGGTCGCCCCGAACAGCTGGTCGACCTCGAGGGCGAGCACCTGGGCGAGGAAGTGCTGGGCGGTCTCCGACGAGATGTTGAGGTGGAACATCTCGCCGCGGGCGACCGCGAGCATGCGGAGCTCGCTCAACATCTCGATGGCGGTGAGCTCGGGGGTGCCGTGCTCGAGGGTGCCGGCCGCCAGTCGCGGCTGGAGGGTCTCGGGATGGGCCCAGTCGGTGCCGGCGAAGGCACCGGCCCCTTCGATCCTCTCGATCTGGTCGTAGAGGACCGCGACGCCCTTGGGGTGGGCGAACAGACGGTGCGCCACCTCGAGCACGGGGTTGACCGATGCCACCTTGGCGAAGGTGGAGGCGCGTTCGAGGCGCGTCAACGTCTCCTCGAACAGCCTGGTGAGCTGTTCGACCGTTGCGACGGGCGCGGTGGCGCTCTGTTGCTCAGTCATGAACCCGTTCCTGCTCACACATAGAAGTCGAGTTCCTCCTGGTGGGCGAGCAGGTCACGCAAGGTTAGGGCGTCGTCGCCCCGGAAGTAGACGAGTCCCCAGTGGGTGCCGAACGCGTTGCGCTTCGTGACCTTCGACTCCATGGGAGAGGTCAGCTCATGGGACTCGAAGTACGGGTGGTTCACCGTCTCCTCGGGCATCGACAGTTCGGTCACCACGCGCTGGCGGGGGTAGACGCCGAAGCATCCCGCGTAGCCGTCGGCGTCGACGACCTCCTTGGGGAAGAACGCCTCGACCTCCTCGGCGGTGGTCGTCGGGTCGAAGCACAGGATGAGGCCCTGATAGGAGTTGAAGCCGTACACCCGCTCGAGCAGCTCGAACACCTTGAAGCCCGGCGGTCGGAACGCGACCTCGCCGAAGTACATGGTGCCATCGCTGGTCACGAAGTACTCGGGGTGGATGAACCCGAACTCGATGTCGAAGGTCTTGATCAGCTTCTCGATCTCCTCCTCGACCCGGGGGCGCCAGCTCTCCAACTCGGGAGAGGCGGGGACGAACACCGAGTAGCCGAGGTGCACGTACTCGGAGATGTTGAGGAACTGGACCTTGCCATTCCACACCCAGGCTTCGACGGCGAACTCCCACCCGTCGAGGTGGCTCTCCATGAGGGCCGGGAACTCCGAGTCGGGGATGAGGTCGACGTCGTCGGGGGTTCGGATCACGCGATGGCCCAGACAGCCGGCCTTGTCGAAGGCCTTGACGTGGATGGGGTCGTTGGGGTCGCCGTCGAGCTTGAGGAGGGTCTGGTTCACCCGCATCAGGAACCGGATCACGTCGCTGTGGTCGTGGGCCTCTTCGAAGATGCCGACCCGGATGCCGCCGAGCTGGGCGCGCCGCTTCATGAGTGCCTTGTCGCGGAACAGCACAGCCTGGCCGTGAAGGCGGGGGTTACCGAACAGCACCGAGTTGATGGCCCCGGCCCACTCCACCGTCTCCTCGAACAACGGGATGGCCACGTCGACACCCATGTCCTTGAGGGTGGTGGCGATCTCCATCGACCGATCGTTGAGTCGCTCGAAGTCCCACCCGACGAAGGGGATGTCGTTGGCCTCGGCGAACTCGCGTGCCCACTCGGGGGCGACGACGACGTAGCGGCGGTCGAACTGCTCGGCGGCGTCGATGGCGTTGAGCGTCCACCCGAGCAGTGCGACATAGCCCTTGTTCGGATCTTTCTCGGCCATGGGTCGGTCCTTCTCCTCGTGATTCGGTCAGGTCCCAGCCTGCCGCGAGAGGAGCGGACTTGCTCGCGGGCTTGCTCTCCGCTCGGTCAGGCGGTGTCGGCGACGGCGTCCTCGAGTGCATCCTCGGCAGCGGCCCGTTCGGCCCGCGACTCGATGAAGAACGCGCCGAGCGTGGCGGCGACCGACGCGAAGACCACCACCGCGTACCCCTGGAGCAACAGGCCGAGGAGCCGGCCGGCGACGGTGGTCGGATCGGCGACGAGGTTGCCGCTGATGGCGGCGTTGGCGGCCCACCAGATCCCGTCGCCGAGGGAGCCGGCATCGCCCTCGCGCCCTTCGGCGAGGTGGAAGAGCTGGCCGCCGGCGAAGATCACCACTGCGGTGGCCACGCTGAGGAACGCCAGGCGACTCCCGAGCAGCGATCGGGCGGTGCCGAGCGCCCGGTAGGACGAGCCGACCACCCGCGCCGCCGGCAGTGCACGGAAGGCTCGCACCGCTCGCACCACCCGGAAGACCCGGAGGATGGGCAGCGCCAGGAAGAGGACCGACGGCCACTTGCGGCGGAGGTAGCGGAGGGGGTGGCCCGACACGGTGATCTTCACCACGAACTCGACGATGAACACCGCCCAGATGACGTTCCCTGCGAGGGTGAGGTCATCGCGTTGGCGGGTCGGGGCGACCAGCTCGTAGGCCACCAGGGCCGCCCAGACCACGGCCAGGACGGCCATGGGAATGTCGAGGCGTTCCTCGATCACCGCCGCGAGGCGTTCTCGGGCGGTCGGCTCCTCGTCGGGGGCGGTGCCGATGGTGGCCGGAGTGCCATCGGAGCGGCCCAAGCGCTGATCGGTAGCGGTCACCGAGTAGGCCTACCCGGTCGGCGCGGGGGTGAACCGGCAACCGAACCGTTCCCTGGTGCTCACCGACCGTTCTCCGGGCCGCCGGGCAGCGCTCATCATCGCGAGCCACGATGGACGGGTGAGCGACGCGACGATCCTCGTCCAGATCACCGACACCCACCTCGGCCCGCCGGGGGAGCTGCCCTACGGCGTCGACACGCCGGCCCAGCTGGCGAGGGTCCTGGCCGACGTCGCCGCGATGGACCCGGCGCCCGCGGCGGTGCTGCTCACCGGTGATCTGTCCGACACCGGGTGCGTAGCCAGCTACCAGCTGCTGCGTTCGCTCCTCGAGGACCACCTGGCTCCGTCGGGCGTGCCGGTGTTGGCGGTGGTCGGGAACCACGACCATCGGGGGACGTTCCGGCAGGCGTACCTGGGCGACGCGGTCGGTGACGACGCCGCGCCTCACCACTTCGTCCACGACCTCGATGCCGTCCGCATCGTGATGTGCGACAGCTACGCGGCGGGCCGGGTCACCGGCGAGCTCGGTTCCGAGCAGCTCGCCTGGCTCGATACGGTCCTCTCCGAGACCGACGGGTCCGGTCGCCCGGTCGTGGTGGCCTTGCACCATCCGTCGGTGCCCCGGGGTGTGCCGAAGGCCGACGACTATCTCCTCGAGGACCGCGACGCCTTCGGCGAGGTCATCGCTCGTCACGAGGTCGCGGCGGTGCTGGCGGGCCACTCCCATGTACCGGCGTCGGCACGCTTCGCGGGCACGCTGCACGCGACCGCGCCGTCAGCGGCGTTCGCGATGGACCCCTTCTCGTTTCGTGGCAGTCGTCGGAACCCTGAGGCGATCGGGTACTCGATCTGCACGGTGCGCGACGGCGGCGTGGTGGTGAACCCGCACCTGCTGGTTCCCTGACGGCTGTCTGGGGCGCGAGCGCCGGTCAGCGTCCGCTTCCGTAGGGACGGGTGATGATCTCGAGGAGATGCCCTTCGGGGTCGGTGAAGTAGACGCCTCGACCTCCGTCGTTGTGGTTCAGCTCGCCGGGTCGCGAACGCCCGGGGTCGGCCCAGTGCTCGATCCGCCGTTCGGTGATCTTGGCGTAGGTCCGGTCGAACTGTTCCTCGCCGACGAGGAAGGCATAGTGCTGGGGAGTCACGTCCTGGTCGACCTCGCTGTAGTCGAGGCTGACGCCGTTGGTCGTCTGCACGACCCAGAAGTGGCTGAACGGGGTCGGCTCGGGGAGGCCCAACAGCTCGGCGGCCCAGCGGGCTGACCCCTCGGCGTCGAGAGCGTCGACGATCGTGTGGTTGAGCTCGACGGTCATGGGCCCTCTACGCTACCGGGACGGGTTGTGGGGATCTCGGTGACGCGTCCGCTCGCACCGCCGAGAGTTTGCTGATCGGACATCAGGTGGTCAGGGTCGGTCCATCTAGGCCTGGTTCGCTCCGACCATGGCTCTCGGATCGCTCACCTCGAACGTCACCGCTCGGCTCGCCACCATCGAGGACCGCGAGGCGGTCGTCGCGCTCATCGAGAGCATGGGCGGACACGATGACGTCGGTGACTCGCCTGGCCTCGCGTCGGTTTTCGGATCGGTCATCGAGCACCCGGAGATGCGGGCGCTGGTGGCCGTGTCGGGATCCCGGGTTGTCGGCTACGCCGAGATCCACGCTCGCCCGGCCACCCTCCACGGCGTTCGCGAAGCCTGGCTCGGCGCCCTCGCCGTGGCACCGGAAGACCGCGGCGCAGGCATTGGCGAGATGTTGCTCTCCGCGGTCGAACGTGAGGCGGCTCGCCTCGGGTGTGAGCGGGTCGTCCTCGAATCGTCGGCGTGGCGCTCCGAGGCCCAGGCCTTCTACGAGCAGCAGGGGTTCACCGAGGCGGCATCGCCGGCTGTCCGCCTCGCTCGGCCCGTGCGCGAGCCCCTGCACTCGGGGTTGGTCACCCGGTTCCTCGACGCGGCCTCGCGGGCGGCGTCGGCCGCCGGTGGCGCGGTGGCTGGCCTGCGGGACCACGCCGACACGGGGATCGGCTCCGACGGTGCCCCCACGCTCGCCGCCGACCTGGCCGCTGAGCGGGCGATCGTCGCCCACCTGGAACCCCTCGGTCTCTGCGTGGTCAGCGAGGAGAGCGGAACCCTCGTGCGGGCGTGGTCGTCCGACGAGCCCTGGATCTGCGTCGACCCGCTCGACGGGAGCCGGAACTACCGGCGAGGCCACCCGCCGTGGGCGACCGTGATCGGTCTGGTGCTCTCCGGGCAACCCATCGCTGGCCTGGTGGTCGACCACACCAGCGGGCGCCGGTGGTGGGCGTCCTCGGGCGGTGGGGCCTGGGTCGACGGTCGCCAGGCTCGGCCTCGGGCTGGTGGGCTGGTCGCGGTGCCGAGCGTCGGGTCGCTCGAAGCGGGCCGGCTGCGCTTGCCGCGCCAGTTCGACCGGGCTCGGATGTCGGGATCGACCGCCATCGACCTGTGCCGGGTGGCCGACGGCTCCCTCGGGGGGTTCCTCGACGTGGACCGGGCCGTGGTCCACCCCCACGACCTCGCCGCTCCGTTGGTGATCCTCAACGAGGCGGGTGCAGCTCTCGCCCGCTTGGACCGAGCACCGATCACCATCGAACCGGACCCCACCGCCACCACGCACCTGGTCGTCGCCGCCGACCAGGCCACCCTCGATGCCCTCCTCGACGGTGTGTGAGATCCCGGGAGGTGAGATGTGGTCGAGCCCGTTCGTTGGTCCGGTGGTAGCCGCCGGTTCACCGGAGATTCGGCCAACGTTTGGTTGTCATGACAACTCGGTCGATGGTCCGATCAGGTCATGAGTCCGACCACCACCGCCCGCCCTCTGACCGAGGCGTCGAGCGACCCCGCCTACCTGGCCCTCGCCGACGAGCTCGAGGCCCTCGTCGCCCGACTCGACCCCGGCGATCGGTTGCCGTCCGAGCACGAGCTCACCGCTTCTCATTCGGTGAGCCGGCTGACCGCCCGGGCGTCTCTCCAGGAGCTCGAGGGCCGGATGCTGGTCCGTCGGGTACGAGGAGCCGGGACCTTCGTCGCTCGTCGGATCGAGTACCCGGTCGGCCCGTCCATGCCGCCGAGTGCGAGCGAGATGGTGCGTCGCGCCGGTGGGATACCGACCAGCCAGATCGTGTCGGTGCAACACCGGCGGCCCACGGCGGAGGTTCGCGACGCCCTCGGACTCGGATCCGACGATCGGGTCGTCGCGATCACCCGGACCGGGCAAGTCGACGGGCTTCCCGCCTCGTTCGGGACCAGCCACCTGCCGGCCGATCTCGCGTCGGGCATCACCGGCTACCTCGACGATGGTGCGTCGATCTACCGGCTACTCTCCGACGAGTTCGGCTTGACTCCTGTCCGATCCTGGGCCCGGGCCGAGCTGGTGGTGGTGCCTCGCGATGTCGCTCCCGAGCTCGGGGCCGACGGACGACCTCTGGTGTGGCGGCTCGAGAGCTGCAACGAGGACCGCTCGCTCGGTCGCCCCGTCGAGTTGTCCCAGACCTGGCTGCGGGCCGACGTCTACCGAGTCCGCTTCGAACTGGGGGAGGGCGAATGAGCGAATCGACGTCAGCGGGTTCACCCACGGCCGAGTTGTCTCCGGAACGGCGGGCCGAGCTCTTGGCTCTCGCCCCCGCCGATGCTCTTGTCGCCTTGGCCGAGCAGTGCCTCCTCGACGATGACCTCGTCGTCATCGCAGGGCCCGAGGTGGGCATGGTGATGCTCACCGTGCGCGAACCGATCGCCCTCGAACGCTTCCACCTCGGCGAGGTGCTCGTCACCCGGGCCGAGGTCGAACGGGCCGGCGCCCGCGGCTGGTGCATGCGGCTCGGCGACGATCGTCTCGCCACCCTCGCCGCCGCGGTGCTCGACGCCGAGGTCGGGGCCCGAGGAGGCCAGGCCGATGCGGTCGTGGCCTTGTGCCTGGCCACCGAACGAGACCACGACGCCGAGGCTGAACGCGAGTGGCGGGACCTCGCCCCGACCGAGGTGCGCTTCGATGAGCTGGACTGATCGCCCGATGACTCGTCACGAGGCCGGCCGCTTCGTGCAGCGAGCCCGCCTCGACGGCGGCCGCTCGCAGATCGCCTTTTCTCTACTGCTCGATACCCTCGCCCGTCCGGGTGAGATCCGCAGCCTCGCCCGGGTGGAGCTCCCACCCGGTCTTCCCGCGCCACTCGTCCTGCCGCTCGCCCTCGCCGACGTCGAGGTGCCAGTCGCGGTGGTGGCGGCCGATCCCGACAGCCCGTGGCCGGCGCTGGTGGCCGACGCCACGGGAGCGCCGCTGGTCACGCCGGGTATGGCGGCGCAGGTGGTGCTGCTCGACGGTTTCGGGCCCGAAGATCTCCTCGGCCTGGCCCGGGGGACCGACCAGGATCCCGACGGGGGAACCCGGGTGGCGGTCGCCTGTCGAGCCCTGCACCCCATCGATGCCCCGACCGCCGCTGCCACGACCGCACCCGACGTGGTCGTCGAGCTCTCCGGGCCTGGCGTCGACGGCACTCGACGTCTCGGGTTGGACGGCCTCGATCGTGCGGTCCTCGACGCGATCGCCGAGGCCTGTTCCCGCTTCCCGACCGGAATCGACTGCTGGTTCGTCACCCCGACCGGTGACGTCGCCGCCGTGCCGCGGAGCAGTCACCTCGAGGTGCTCGCACCTGCGCCCGCACCGACCACGGCCCCGCACCACGGATCCACGACCGAGGAGGTCGACTGATGGGATACGTCGCCGCCAAGGGTGGCCTCGAGGCCATCCGGGCTGCCGAAGAGCTGGTCCGCCGTCGCCGCAACAGCGGGACGAGCCCGTGGCTCGAGACCTCCCAGCTCACCGAACGACTGCGTCTCGCCGTCGACCGGGTCATCGGCGAGGGGGGCCTGTGGGCGCCCGACCTCGCTGCTCGCGCCTTCCGCCAGGCCGAGGGTGACGTCATCGAGGCGTCGCACCTGGTGCGCAGCTACCGCTCGACCCTGCCCCGTCTCGCCTACAGCGAACCGGTCGACATGGATCACCTCGAGGTGCTGCGCCGCATCGTCCCGGCTTACCGGAACCCGCCGGGACCCCAGTTGCTCGGGCGGACCCTCGACTACACGGGCCGGTTGATCGACTTCACCCCCGACGACGTGGCCCAGGCCGCCGCCAATTGCGAGGCACCGACCGAGGCCGAGGAGGGTCCGGCGGCCGACGCTGACACCGCTTCGGACGACGCTGCCCGTCGCCCGGGACGGCTCTACCGGATGTTGCGCGACCTCGATCTCGTGGTCGACCGCACCAACCCCGACGATCCCGAGCCCTACGACATCACCCGCCAACCGGCCCGCCCCGGAGCTCCGCGTTCGGCCCGGCTGTCGACCATGGCCCGCGCCGAGACCGGAGCGCTCGTCCAGCTCTGGTACCGGAACATCCTCGGACCGGACAACCACCTCCACGAGATCACCCTCGGCGAGGTCCGTCACGGCCACCTCCCGGTTCCCGTCGCCCATCCCCGCACCGGTCGGCCGGTGGCCATCGGCCGGGTGCGGGTCACCGAGGTCGAAGCGATCGAGGACCTCGACGGCATCGACGAGGACGGGTCGCGCTTCGACGTGGGCTACGGCCTGTGCTTCGGGCACAACGAGCGCAAGGCCATCGCCATGGCCAACCTCGACATCTCGGTGCACCGGGACCGGGGGCGATCGGCGCTCGAACAGTCGGTTCTTCAGACCACCGACGGGCTCGACGCCTCCGGGTTCCTCGAGCACCTGAAGCTTCCCCACTACGTGACCTTCCGCTCGATGGTCGAACGCAAGATGGCCCGCCGCAGCGACGAGGCCCGGGGCCGGGCCCAGGCCGTCCACGGCTTGGGTGGCGACGAGCCGGACCCCGAACTGAACAACGAGGAGCTGTGTCGATGACGACCCTGGCCGACCTGATCGACGACCCGGCATTCGACCGGGAGCCACCGCCCGATGCTCTCTCCCGGCTCCACGGCCTGGTCGAGGATCACGACCCCTACGAGTTCGGGTTCCTCGACGAGTACTCCAAGCGCGAGGTCCGCCGGGCGGTGCTCACCGCGGTGGCGGTCCCCGGCTACCAGGTGCCGTTCGGTTCTCGTGAGATGCCGGTGGCCCGAGGTTGGGGCTCGGGTGGCTTGCAGATCACCCTCGGCATCGTCGGCACCGACGACGTGGTGAAGGTGATCGACCAGGGCGAGGACGCCGGGGTGAATGCCGCCAACCTGCGCCGCCTGATCCAGGACGTCACCGACGTCGAGGTCACCACCGACGCCCGCGAGGCGACGATCGTCCAGACCCGCCACCGGGTGCCCGAGGAGCCGCTCGGCCCCGACCAGACGCTGGTGCTCCAGGTTCCGGTCCCCGAACCGTTGCGGGGCATCGAGAAGGACCAGCGGGAGCTGCGGCGCATGCACGGCGAAGCCGACTACGCCCGGATGTGGGTCAGCCTCTACGAGGACTACGTCCGCAACGGCGTCATCACCCGCACTACCGGGTACCCGTGCATGATCGGTGGCCGCTACGTCATGGCCACCACACCCATCCCCCGGTGGGACATCCCGAAGCTCCACCAGGCACGGTTCCTCTCGCTCTTCGGTGCCGGCCGGGAGAAGCGCATCTACGCCGTGCCACCCCACACCGACGTCGAGCCGCTCACCTTCGACGACGTGCCCTTCGAGGTGGAGCGAACCGAGGGCGCGTTCTGTGCCCTGTGCGGCGCCGGCTCGCCCGCCAGCGGGGTCGAGTCGTTCCTGATCGAGGTGCCGTCGGCGGATCACAGCCGGTGGGTCTGCTCCGACACCGACTGGTGCTCCCGTCGCCGCGGCGGCGAAGCGGTCACCCACACCGACCTGGTCGAGGCCGGCATGGGCGACGAGCCCGACGACGAGAGCGAGGATGAGGCGTGAGCGGACGCACAGCACACACCGACCTCGCCGACTGGGCCATCAAGGTCGAAGGCCTCGGCAAGATCTACGGGCCGGGCGGCGCCGCTGCGGTCGAGGGCACCGGCCCCGAACACGGTCGGACGATCAGCCCCCTCACCGGCGCGGTGGTCGCCGCCTGGGACGTGAACTTCCAGGTGGCTCCCGGCGAGGCCCTCGGGGTGATCGGCGAGTCCGGGTCGGGCAAGTCCTCGGTCA
>SKKL01000038.1 GCA_007121465.1 Acidimicrobiales bacterium
GTCGTCCACGAGGTCTCGCCTCCATGCGGGTTCGACGGGACGGTCACCAGCACGCTGCCGGTCGGTGCAGGGCTGTCGTCGAGCGCGGCGCTCGAGGTCGCCGTCGCCCGCGCCCTCGGGTGGGACGGTGAGCCGATCGACCTCGCTGTCGCGTGCCGCCGCGCCGAGGAGACCGCCTCGGGAGTCCCGTGCGGTGTGATGGACCAGTGGGCGTCGGCCGCCGGCATCGAGGGCCACGCCCTCCTCATGGACTTCGACGCCATGACCCTCGAACCGGTGCCGGTACCCGAGGACGCCGAGATCATCGTCGTCCACTCCGGGGAGACCCGCACCCTGGCTGGGTCCGCCTACGCCGAGCGTCGCGCTGCCTGCGAACGAGCGGCGGCAGCCATCGGTCCGCTCGCTGCCGTGTCGCTCGATGGGCTGGCTGCGGTACCCGATCCGATCGACCGGCGCCGAGCCCGCCACGTCGTCACCGAGAACGAACGGGTCCGGGAGTTCGCCTCCGCGCTGGCCAGCCGAGACCTGCCCGCCGCCGGCGACTGCATGGTCCGCAGCCACCTCAGTCTCCGCGACGACTTCGAGGTGTCCACTCCGACACTCGACGCTCTGGTCGAGCGTCTCCTCGCCACGCCCGGGGTGCACGGCGCACGACTCACCGGCGCCGGATTCGGCGGTTGCGTCGTTGCTCTCGCCGATCCCGGTGCTCTCACCGAGGGCTGGATGGTGCGCCCCTCGGCGGGAGCGTGGTGCCGCCCCATCGACCCACCGGTCGGGCCGTGACCCTCGCCGACCGCTCCTGGAGCCGGCCTGACGCGGTCGCCTCGGGCCGGCTCCCGATGACGTCGGTGCGGCGACCGTCGAGCGACGTCGTCTCGCTCGACGGCAGGTGGGACTTCACCCTGCTCGACCGGCCCGGCGGCGAGGCTCGCTGGGCGGGGGAGCTGGAGGTCCCCGGCTGCTGGACGATGCAAGACGTCGGCGACCATCCGCACTACACCAACGTGCAGATGCCCTTCCCCGGCCCCCCGCCTCAGGTGCCCGAGGCGAACCCGACGGGTATCTACCGGCGACGGGTCGAGGTCCCCGAGGCGTGGAAGGCACGGCGCGTGGTGCTCCAGGTCGGAGGAGCCGAGACGGTCCTCTACGTGAGCGTCGACGGGCAGGAGGTGGGGATGGGCACCGACTCGCGCCTGGCCCACGAGTTCGACCTCACCCCCGTCGTCACCCCCGGGGCGTCGTTCGAGCTCGAGCTCACCGTGGTCCGGTGGGGAGCGGCGACCTATCTCGAGGACCAGGACCACTGGCACCACGCCGGGCTCCACCGGTCGGTCGTCCTCTACTCCACGCCGAGGGCCTACCTCGCGGATGTGCACGCCATCACCGACTGGGACCCGGAGACCGAGATGGCCCATCTCGACCTGCGGGCCGTCACCGGCGGTGAGCCTCGTTCGAGTACCTCGATCCAGGTGTCCGCCGCGGGCGATGTGGTGGGGGAGGTGCCCGCCCGGTGGGAGCACCCCACCAACTCCACGGTCAACGCCTACGTCTTCGACGGTCGGGGTGGTCGCGTCGTCGCCGAGATCCCCGACCTCGATCCGTGGTCGGCCGAGGCGCCCCGGCTCTGCCCGCTGACCGTCGACCTGATCGACGAGAACGGAGAGCTTCTTGACTCGATGTCGACGCGGGTCGGTTTCCGTCGGGTCGAGGTCGTCGGCCACGACTTGCTGGTCAACGGACGGGCGGTGTTGATCAAGGGCGTCAACCGCCACGACCACGACCCGCGCACCGGCAAGGTCGTCTCACCCGAGTCGACGCGACGCGACCTCGAGATGATGAAGGCCCACAACATCAACGCCGTTCGCACCTCCCACTATCCGAACGACCCCTACTTCTACGATCTGTGCGACGAGCTCGGTCTCTACGTGGTCGACGAGGCGAACGTCGAGTGCCACGCCTACATGCGGTCGCTCGCGTCCGGGCCGGAGTGGGCGGCGGCGATCCTCGAACGGATCACCCGGATGGTGGCCCGCGATCGCAACCATCCCTCGATCATCATGTGGTCGCTCGGCAACGAGAGCGGTGCGGCTCCTGTGTTCGACGCGGCCGCGGCGTGGGTCCGGGCCGCCGACCCGAGTCGCCCGGTGCACTACGAGAGCGGGTACTTCGCCGACGTGCTCGCCGGAGCGAAGCCACCCGAGGCGTGGCGGGTCCCTCGCCGGGACTCCGATGTGATCCCGCCGATGTATCCCTCGATCGAGGATCTCGAGGAGTGGGCGACCACCACACCGCCGACGCGCCCGTTGATCATGTGCGAGTACGCCCACGCCATGGGGAACTCGTGCGGCGACCTCGACCGCTACTGGGACCTGATCCGGCGCCGACCCGGGCTGCAGGGTGGGTTCATCTGGGACTGGGCCGACCAGGCGCTCATCCGACGCGACGCCGACGGCACCGAACGCCTCGTCTACGGCGGCGACTTCGGCGACGAACCGAACGACGCGACGTTCTGCCTCAACGGCCTGGTCGAGGCCGACCGGACCCCGCACCCCGCTCTGTTCGAGGCGCGGGTGGTGTTCGCACCGGTCCGGTTCGACTGGATGGGCGACGGCGTCGTGAGGGTCACCAGCGAGCATGAGGTCACCGACCTGGCCGAGGTGGCCGACATCGACTGGACGATCACCGTCGACGGCATCGAGGTCGCCGACGGGTCGTTCGGCCGCGTGTCCGTCGCGCCGGGAGGATCGACCGATCTACGCCTCGAACCCTCCGTGCTCTCGGCGGCCGTACGGGACCTCGCCGACTGGCAGATCGCCCACCTCGTCCTCGTCTGTGGCGACCGGGGGGCCGCCCAGTTCGAGCTGGGGCGTAGCCGGGAGCGGGGGTCGGGCGGCGAGGTCGTATCGCTCCCCACCCGCCTGTCGCTGTGGCGCGCGCCGATCGACAACGAGCGGGTCGGTCCCCGTCACGACCAGCGCTGGCGCGACATGGGCCTGCCCGACGCCCACGATCGCATCGAGATGACCACCGAACGAGATGGGGCACTGGTGACCCACGAGGTCGTCGTCCCGGAGGGGTGGGAGGACATCCCCCGAGTCGGGGTGCGCCTCGAGCTCCCGCCGGGGATCGAGTCGGTCGAGTGGGTCGGCCGAGGCCCGCACGAGAACTACTCCGACCGTCGCTCCAGTGCCCTGGTCGGGAGGTGGCAGACTCGGGTCGACGACTGGCCGACCCCCTACGTCCATCCCCAGGCGAGCGGCAACCGCACTGGCGTGCGCTCGGCCTGGTTCCTCGACGGCGAGGGTCGGACGGTGGTGTGCCTCGACGAGCTCGAGGACCTCGACCTCACGGTGTCGCGGTGGACCGACGAGGAGCTCGACGCAGCGACCCATCACGATGAACTGCCGATGAGCGACCGCTGTTTCGTCTGGGTCGACGTGGCCCATCGGGGAGTCGGCTCGGCGTCGGTTGGTCCCGACGTCTCGGCCGCGCACCGCGTCGGGCCCGGGACCTACCGATGGAGCTACCGGCTCCACCGACCCTGACGGCTCAGCCCGGCAGGTCGATGGCCGATCGGCCGAGGTCGGCGGTCGAGGCGACGCCGAGCAGGCTCATCGTCCGTTCGACGTCGGATCGGAACCACTCGAGGAGGCGATCGACTCCTCGTTCACCCGCCGCGCCGAGGGCGTAGAGATAGGCCCGTCCGGCCATCGCTGCGTCGGCTCCCGCCGCCACCGCCTTCACGATGTCGCTTCCTCGCCGCACCCCACCGTCGCAGATGATCTCCACCCGATCGCCGACGGCCTCGCGAACCGGGGCGACGAGCGGCAGCGTGGCGGGTGCGCCGTCGAGCTGGCGGCCACCGTGGTTGGAGAGGCACAGAACGTCGACGCCGCGCTCGCCGGCGGCCACCGCGTCGGCCACGGTCTGGATCCCCTTGATGACGATCGGGCCGTCCCACACCGACCGCAGCCAGTCGACGTCGTCCCACGACAAGCCGGGATCGAACTGGGTGTTGATGTAGTCGGCCAGGGTGACCGGCGACGCGCCGTCGCCGATCTCGCGGCCGACGACGTTGGCGAAGCGGATCGGCTCACTGCGCACGAACGACCACGTCCAGCCCGGGTGGAGCGCTCCGTCCACGAGCGTGGCGGGGCCGATGCTCGGCGGCAGGGAGAACCCTCGCCGCACGTCCCGCTCGCGGCGACCGAGGACCGCCGTGTCGACGGTCAGGACGATGGCTTCGTAGTCGGCGGCAGCGGCTCGCTCGACCATCTCGGTGACCAGACCCCGGTCCCGCCAGGCGTACACCTGGAACCACAACCGGCCCTCGCTCACCTCGCGCACCTCCTCGATCGAGCGGGTGCTCAGGGTGGAGAGGGTGTAGGGCAACCCGGCTCGATCGGCGGCGCGAGCGACGGCGAGCTCGCCATCGGGGTCGGCGATGCGGGTGAAGCCGGTCGGGGCGAGGACCAGTGGGTAGGGGAGCGGACGGCCGAGGATGCGACCCGCCGGCTCGACCCGGTCGATCCCCTGCAGGACCCGGGGACGGAAGCCCGTTCGGGCGAAGGCCGCCTGGTTGGCGGCGAGGGTGCGTTCGTCCTCGGCGCCCCCGTCGATGTAGTCGAACACCCCGCCGGGCAGGCGTCGCCGGGCGAGTCGTCGTAGGTCGTCGACCGATGCCGCCCGGCGGAGTCGTCGCTCCACCCGGTCGGTCTCGAACCTCTCGACCCGGACCACCGAGCGGATCGTGCGCAGCGGACTCGTCATCGAGCTCTCTCCTCCGGTGCCGACCTGCCGCGGCTGAGGCTACCCCTGTCGTCGGGTGTCCTCCGAGGGGCGGGTGTGCGCAGCGGCTCTCCCGGGAAGGGATGATGGGAGTTCACAAAGATCGAGGAGTGCCGTCGTGACCTACACGAGGA
>SKKL01000058.1 GCA_007121465.1 Acidimicrobiales bacterium
AACAGGCAAGGCGGAGCGGCTGGAGCGGTCGGCACCGCGGTGTCGGCGTGGCCGCCCCCTGATTCGCAGCCGACGGGGATGCAGCGGAGTGGATTCCGATCCGCTGACGCACGGGTCCTGGCTGCGCACGGAGCACACATGCACCACAGCACGGGAGCGAACGGCTCGCTCCGACATGACGGCACCAGCGCGATCCTGACGCGCGACACGCTGCGCGCCCTGGCGGTCACCGCCGCGGCCGCCGAGGCAACCGCCGAACAGCTCGCCGCCCTCGAGGCCGACCGGGGAGCATGGCTGCGCGCCCTCGACGATCTCCTCGACGAGACCGAGGACGCCCTCGACGTGCTCCGCTCCACCAAGCGTCCCGAGCGCGAGCAGGCCGTGGCCGACCTCGAGGCGGAGCGCAAGCGCCTCAACGCCGCGGTCGACCTTCTCGTCGGCACCGCGGCGGCCGACACCAGCGGACCCGTCATGGAGGCCGCTGGTGAGATCCGGGTTCAGCTGTCCTGGCACGACGGGCGTGTGGTCGCCTGGGCCGGCGGGCCCGGCATCGACGAGCCCGTCGAGCTCGAACGCCTCCGTTCGCTGCTGATCGAAGCGGGTGCTCCCCGTTCGGGGTGGGAGCCCCACGATCCCGTTCCGGTCCCCTCGTCTCGTCCGGCACCGGCACTCGCCATCGACGTCGGCTCGGTGCTCGGATGGCTCGTGGCCGTCGGACCTGCACATGGGTCAGCGGGCTGCGGAGCCAGCGTCGGCTGGTTCGGTCGGCTGGCGATCTGGGCGGTCCGCCTCGCCGCGGCGGGCGCCATCGTCCCGTCCTTGCGGGTCGACTCCACCACCGGCCGCCCGGCCGCCGGGGGCACCGCCGAGCACCATGTCCAGTGGCGACCTGCACTGATCGACAACGCTGAGCTCGAACGCACCATGGGGGCGATTCCCGGGCCGATCACCGCCATTGCCCGTCAGTCCCCGCGGGACCTCACCCTGGGGATCCTCGAGTCCCTGGTCCATGCCATCGCCAGCGATGCCGCCGGGCGTCTCGAGCTTCCCGCCCCACCCCCGTCGCCCCGATCCACCCCCGAGGTGGCCGAAGCCTTCCTCACCCGCCTCGACGGCTCCCGCTTCGCGGCGCCGGTACGCTCCGGCGCCGAGCTCAGTTCGCGCCTCGACCGGTGGGCCAAAGCGGTCACCGAGCCGGCCAGCTCCACGCTCGTGGTCACCCTCGACCCACCCGACAGCTCGAACGCCTGGTTCCTCTCGGTCCTCGGACCGAACCCGGACGGCCAGCTCGTTCCCGTCGAGGTCGCCCTGGTCGACTCCCGCTCGAAGAAGCAGATGTCCCAGCAGCTCAACCGCCTCGAGCGCCTCCTCCCCGCTCTGCAGCGACCCGGCGGCCTTCGCCGAGGCCAGGTCTACCTGTCCCAGGACGAGGCGTGGGAACTGATGACCGAAACCGGCCAGCTGTTGCGGACCGCCGGCTTCGAGGTGCGTGTCCCGGCGCTGTCCCGCCGACGTCCCTCCCCGGTCCTGCGCCTCACCACCGAGGGCGACGAGACCGTGGTCGGTGCCAACCAGTTGGCATCGGTGCGATGGTCCGCGGTCTTCGACGACGTCGAGCTGACCGCCGCCGAGATCGCCGCCCTTGCCGCCGAGGCCCGGCCACTGGTCAAGTCCCGGGGCAAGTGGATCGAGCTCGACCAGGCCGACCTCACCGAAGCAGCGGCGGCTCTCGCCGAACACGCCGACCGCACCAAGATGACCGGAGCCGAGGTGCTTCGCTTCGGTGTCGGCCTCGACGGCTCACCGCTCTCCGGTGGCGTGAACGTCGCCGGATCGAGCTGGGCGGCCGAGCTGCTCGACAAGGCGTCCGAGGCCACTGCCGAGCCTGACCCCCGTCCCGACGGCTTCGAAGGCGAGCTCCGGTCCTACCAGGCAGAAGCGGTCGGGTGGCTCGGGTTCCTCGACTCGGTGCGTCTCGGCGGATGCCTCGCTCTCGATATGGGTCTCGGCAAGACCCCCACGGTGCTGGCCCACCTGGCGCGCAACCCCGACCGCGGCCGGGCCCTCGTGATCGCCCCTCCGGCGGTGGTCGGGAACTGGGCGGCCGAGGCACGCCGCTTCACCCCCGGCTTGTCGGTCGTGGTCCATCACGGCGCGTCTCGAGCGTCGGCCACCGAGCTCGCCAACGAGGTCGACGGCGCCGACGTGGTCATCACCACCTACGGCACCGCCGTGCGCGACGTCGAGGCCCTGGGCGAGCTCGACTGGGCCTATGTGGTCCTCGACGAGGCCCAGGCGATCAAGAACCCGAACAACGAGACCTCCCAGCAGCTGCGCCGGATCCCCGCCGGCATCCGGCTCGCGCTCACCGGCACCCCGGTCGAGAACGGCCTCGGCGATCTGTGGGCCATCCTCGACTTCACCAACCCGGGCCTGGTGGGCGACCGCAACAGCTTCGTGGCGGCCCTCTCCAAGCCCGGCGGCGGACGGGGGCCGCGTGGAGCCGAAGGGGGCCTGCGGGCCCTCAACGGGATCCTGGTGTTCCGCCGGACCAAGGCCGAACCGGCGGTGGCCAAGGAGCTACCCGACCGCATCGACGAGCTCGACCACTGCAGCATGACCCCCGAGCAGATCGGCCTCTACCAGGCCGTGCTCGACAACGTCATCACCACCACGGGCGCCGACGGCGAGGACCCGAAGCAAGGAGCGATCCTCGCCGCCATCACCGCCCTCAAGCAGATCTGCAACCACCCGCTCGCCTACCAGGACGACGGCGGGCCCCTCGAGGGCCGGTCGGGCAAGTTGGCGCGGCTCGAGGAGATCGTCGACTCGGTCTACGCGGCCGACGAACGGGTCCTCGTCTTCACCCACTTCGCCCGGTGGGGAGAGCGACTCGCCACGTACCTCTCCGACCGTTTCGATCGGCCCGTGGCGTGCTACCACGGCGGCCTGTCCCGCACCGAGCGCGATCGCATCATCGAGGAGTTCCAAGGGGCCGAAGGCCCCGGAGCCCTGGTGCTGTCCCTGAAGGCCGGCGGCACAGGACTGAACCTCACCGCCGCCAGCCACGTCGTCCTGTACGACCGGTGGTGGAACCCCGCGGTCGAGGACCAGGCGAGAGACCGGGCGTGGCGAATCGGGCAGACCCGAACGGTGATCTCCCATCGCCTCGTCTGCCCCGGCACCGTCGACGAACGGGTGGAGGAGGTCGTGGCCGGCAAGCGCCACATCGCCGACATGGTCCTTCCCAAGTCCTCGTCGCTGTCGGACCTCGACGCCAGCCAGCTCCGCGCGGCGCTCGGTTTGCGTGTCGACGAGATCCTCACCGAGGAGAGCCCGACACCGTCGGTCGCCCGTGACGACGACACGCCCGACGACGACTCCGTCGACGCCGCTCAGCTCGCGCTGGCGGCGGAGCCGACGGCACACGCCGGGGACTCCGAGGCGGACTCCGACGTCGCCAATCGTTCCGGGTCCACCGAGGAGGTCCCTGTTCCGTGAGCCCCCGTCGACGCTCGAAGAAGCGATCCGGTCGCAACCGCCAGGGTCAACAGCCCATCGAGTTCTGGAGGTCGGTGCCCGAGCTGGGCTCGGTCGAACCCATTCGACCGAGCCCGGATCCGACCGCGGTGATCCGTTCTCTCGGCACACCACCGCTCACCGGTCAGACGGCCGTGGCCGACCACTACCTCGCCGCGGCGGTCGAGCGCTCGGCCCAGATGGCGACCGCACTGGCCGCGGCGGCCGGGCTCCTCGGCCACGAGTCCGACGACTGACGACCTCTCGCCACCCACCGCGCCATCCGGCCGCCCGGGTGTACGGTGGGGTGACATCCGACACCGCGGGTGGAGGCGAGGGGGAGCAATGGGCGACGACCCGGCTGATCACACCAGCGACAAGGACACCCCCGGCGATGCCTCGGCTTCCGCGCCGCCCGATCGCCGTCGCGAACCGCGGGTGCGAGTCGAGCTCGATGCCACCATCCGACGGCTCGGCCACAGCGATCCCGAGTCGACGACCTCCACCATCGACGTCTCCCACGGAGGAGCACGAATCGCTGCCCCCGCCCCGCTGGCTGTGGGCGACGTCCTCGAGCTGGGGGTTCGCATGTCCCACGGGATCGAGCTCACCCTGCAGGGCCTCGTCGTACAGATCAGCGATGCCGGCGGTCACCACGCGCACGTCGCGTTCGACTCGCTGTCGACGACCGCGGCCGAGCTGCTCACCGAGCTGTTGAGCGAGCAATCCGCCGAGCAGGCCGCCAATGGGCTCGACCCGACGCCGGGTGTCACCGGAGGCCAGACCGACCCCCGGTGACCGCGCTCGACGTCGATTCCGGTCTGATCAGCTGAACATCAGGCGGGTGAGCCAGTCGGCCACGAGCGCCGGCTTCTCCTCGCCCTCGATCTCCACGGTGTAGGTCTTGGTCACCTGGATGCTGTTGCCCTTCAGCTCGACCGCCTTCACCACGCTGTGAGCCCGGATGCGTGACCCGGTCTTCACCGGGCTCACGAAGCGCACCTTGTCGAACCCGTAGTTCATCCCCATCATCAATCCGGTGAGGGGACCGTCTCCCCCACCGGTCGGGCGGATGGATCCGGCGAGGTGGGTGAGCATCGACAGGGTGAGGAACCCGTGGGCGATCGTGCCACCGAAGATCGGCGCGGCCCGATCGGGGTCGACGTGGATGAACTGGTGGTCGTGGGTCGCGTCGGCGAACTGGTCGACCAGCTCCTGGGTGACCGCGAACCACTCGCCGTGGCCCTCGTCGTTCCCCTCGGTCTCCTTCAGACGCTCGTAGGCGGCTTCGGCGTTGCTGGCCATGGTGTCCCCTCGTGGTCGGTTTCTCGGTTCGAAGGCACGGTAGTCACCCTGTCCCCGATCCGGCGAGACGGTCCGGCCCCGCCACGG
>SKKL01000303.1 GCA_007121465.1 Acidimicrobiales bacterium
CCGTACCCCCTTGCGACCCCACTGGGCCCCGAGCTCGCGGGTGAGGTTCACCACCGCCCCCTTCGAGGCACAGTAGGAGGCCTGCTTGATCGGCGCCGACGCGACCAACCCGAGGACCGACGCGACGTTGACGATCGAACCCCGGCCGGCGGAGATCATGTGGCGACCGGCGAGCTGGCTGAGCACGAACAGGGCGTTGAGGTTCACGTCGACCACCCGGCGGAAGGTGTCAGGTGGTTCGTCCTCGGCGGCGACGGTCTCGCCGATGCCGGCGTTGTTGACCAGCACGTCGAGTCCGCCGAGGCCGATCGCGGTGTCGACCAGGCGGGCACACTCGTCGTCGTCGGTGACGTCGGTGGCGACCGGCACCACGCGGGCGCCGAGCTCGTCGACCAACGCATCGAGGCGATCGGCCCGGCGGGCGGCGGCCACCACCGTGGCGCCGGCCCCGTGGAGCACACGAACGAACCGGGCGCCGAGGCCACTCGATGCTCCGGTGACCACGGCGACGCGGCCGGTGAGGTCGAACAGCTCGACCCCCCGGACCGGCGGGTCGTCGGTGACCGCCATCAGGACAGCAGGCCCGAGGCCAACTCCCGGAGCTGATCCTCGGGCAGTGTCATCGCGTCGGGGACGAGGAGCTGCACCGCCACGTGGTTCGCTCCGGCCTCGTGATGGGCCCGCACCCGCTCGACGGCAGCGTCGACATCACCCCAGGCGACGATGGCGTCGACCAGGCGATCGCTCCCCCCGTCGTCGAGGTCGGCCTCGGTGAAGCCGTGACGCAACAGGTTGTTGCGGTAGTTGGGCGCTCGCAGGTAGACCGACATCGAGGTGCGCGCCGTGGCCCGGGCGCTCTCGGGGTTGGTGTCGATCACCACCATCTGCTCGGGAGCGAGGATGGCGTCGGGGCCGAGGATCTCACGGGCCTCCGCGGTGTGCTCCACCGGCACGAAGTAGGGGTGGGCGCCCTGGGCAGCGCTGGCCGCGAGGGCGGTCATCTTCGGGCCGAGAGCGGCGAGCACCCGGGGCCCGAGCTCCTGGGGACCGACCGCCCGGAAGATGGCATTGTCCATGTCGGCGAGGTAGTCGACCATGTAGGAGTAGGGCTTGGAGTAGTCGTGCTTGCGGACCCGGTTGACCAGGTGCTCGTGGCTCACGCCGAGACCGAGCAGGAACCGGCCCGGGAACGCCTCGTCGATCGCCCGCTGGGTGTTGGCCATCGTCACCGCGTCGCGGGCGTAGATGTTGACGATGCCCGTGGCGAGGTTGAGTCGCTCGGTGCGCTCGAGGAGGAGGGTGATGCCCACGAAGGGGTCGCGGCCCACCGTCTCGGGAACCCACAGGGTGGGAAAGCCGAGCTCCTCGATGAGCTGGGCGGTCTCCGCAGCAGCCGATGACGGCATGGCGTCGAGCACGCCGGTCCAGATTCCGACCGGTCCCAGATCGTCGGCGGTGAAGGTCATGGTGCGGAGGCTCCTCGTCTCGGGTCTGCGCCCACTCTGTCACGTTCGGGACCGGACCGGCTCGCTCGACACACCCCGATCCCAACTGTGAGTGAGCACTCACTCAGTCCGCTAGGGTGCCGACGATGGCCACGTCGTCCTCCCCGCCCACCTCGGGCCGCGCCGCCCGGTCGGGGCGGGCCGCACCCCTGTCCCCGCCCGAGCGACGCGCCGCGCTGGTCGAGGCCACGCTCCCGCTCCTGCGGGCCCATGGCACCGCGGTCACCACCCGCCAGATCGCCGAGGCCGCCGGGGTCGCCGAGGGGACGATCTTCTCGGTCTTCTCCGACAAGGAGGCCCTCATCGCCACCGCCATCGATGCCGGCCTCGACCCCGCCCCCACCATCGCCCGCCTCGACGCCGTCGACCGGGACCCACCGCTCTCCGACCGCCTCATCGCCGCCGTCGAGATCCTCCAGGCGCATCTCGCCACCACGTGGCAGCTCCTCGCCGCCGTCGGCATCGAAGGCCGTCCACGCCCCACCCACGGCACACCCAACGAGGTCGCCGCCCGCCTGGCCGCCGCCCTCGAACCCCTGCTCGACGCCGAGTCGGTCGGTCTGCGCACCACGCCCGACCGCGCCGCCCAGGCCTTGCTCGCCCTCTGCGTGGGGTGCTCCCATCCCGCCGTGGTGGATCAACCCATGGCCGCCGGCCAGATCGTCGACCTCCTCCTCCACGGGGTCACCGGCGACGCGGCCGAGGAGCCCACGTGATCCGACTCCTCCGCCTCTACCTGCCCCGCGTCGCTCCGCTGCTCGTCGGCGTCGCCGTCTTCCAGAGCGCCCAGGCGGCGTTCGCCCTCATGCTGCCCCGCATCACCGCCAGCATCGTCGACGACGGGGTGATCCCCGGCGACAGCGCCGCCATCTGGCGCATCGGCGGCGTCATGCTCGTCGTCACCCTCCTCCAAGCCTCCGCCCTCGTCGCCGGCGTCTACTTCGCCGGTCGCACCGCCATGGGCCTCGGCCGCGAACTGCGCAGCGACCTGTTCCACCAGGTCACCGGGTTCTCCGCCCAGGAGGTCGGTCGGTTCGGCCCGCCCACACTCATCACCCGGATCACCAACGACGTCCAGCAGGTCCAGGTCATGATCCAGATGGCCTGCATGATGGCCGTCGTCGCCCCCATCACCGCGGGGTTCGGCAGCTTCCTCGCCGTGCGCGAGGACCCGGGACTGTCGCTGGTGATCCTCGTGGCGGTCGTGATCCTCGCCATCGTCGTCACCATCTTGATGAGCCTCCTGCACCCCGCCTTCACCCGGATGCAGGACCGCATCGACGTGGTCAACACCGTGCTGCGCGAGCAGATCACCGGGATCCG
This sequence comes from Acidimicrobiales bacterium, assembly GCA_007121465.1. Lineage (GTDB taxonomy): Bacteria > Actinomycetota > Acidimicrobiia > Acidimicrobiales > SKKL01 > SKKL01. Next base: position 2,829 of record SKKL01000303.1, read on the forward strand.
GGTGGTCCGAGCCTTCGTCCGCGAGCCCGACGAGCGGGCCCGGTTCGAAGAGGCCAACGTGTCGCTCACCGGCACCGCCCTGCGCACCGGCCGGATCATGGCGGTGATGTTCCCGATCGTGCTGCTGATCCAGAACGGGGCCAGCGTCGCGGTCATCTGGTTCGGCGCCGCCCGGGTCGATGCCGGAGAGACCAGCATCGGCGCGCTCGTCGCCTTCCTCGGCTACATCGTGCTCATCCTCATGTCGGTGATGATGGCGACCTTCATGTTCGTGATGCTCCCCCGGGCCGCGGTGTCCGGACAGCGCATCATGGAGGCCCTCGACACCGAGTCCACCGTCGTCCCCCCGACCCGCCCCGCCCTCGGCGTGGCGCGCACCGGCCAGCTCGAGCTGCGCGACGTCACCTTCGGCTACCCGGGTGCCGAGGAGCCGGTGGTGAAGAGCGTGAGCCTCACCTGCCGTCCGGGCCAGACCACCGCCGTCATCGGCTCGACCGGGTCGGGAAAGACCACCTTGTTGAACCTCGTCCCCCGCCTCTATGACGCCACCGGCGGGGCGGTGTTCGTCGACGGGGTCGACGTGCGCGAGTTCGAGCTCGACGACCTGTGGTCCCGAATCGGCCTGGTCCCCCAGAAACCCTTCCTGTTCTCGGGCACCATCGCCGACAACCTCCGCTACGGCAAGCCCGACGCCACCGAGGACGACATGTGGGAGGCGCTCGGCGTCGCCCAGGCCACCGACTTCGTCACCGCCATGCCCGAGGGGCTCGACTCGGTGATCTCCCAGGGCGGCTCCAACGTGTCGGGCGGCCAACGCCAGCGCCTCTCCATCGCCCGAGCCCTGATCCGCCGTCCCGAGATCTACCTGTTCGACGACTCGTTCTCGGCGCTCGACCTCACCACCGACGCCCGGCTGCGGGCTGCCCTGCCCGCGTTCACCGCCGGCGCCACGTTCCTCGTCATCGCCCAGCGGGTGTCGACCATCGTCGACGCCGACCAGATCCTCGTCCTCGAAGGCGGCGAGGTCATCGGGCTCGGCACCCACACCGAACTGCTCGCCACCTGCGACACCTACGCCGAGATCGTCGACTCCCAGCGCAGCACCGAGGGGGTGGCGTGAGCCGTGGTTGAACGATGAGCAACGTCCCTCCCCAGCCCGAGTCCGGTGAGCGGGTCGCGACCCGCGACCAAGCCCTGTCCCGCAGTCCATTCACCCCCGGCGCCCCTCCGATGGCAACGTCGGAGGACCCCCGCGGCGCGGCCCGGAGGCTCCTGTCGCTGGTGCGGCCCGAGCGTCGATCGGTGCTCGTCGCCCTCGTCGCGGTCACCATCAGCGTGGCCTGCACCGTGTATGGCCCCCGACTCCTCGGCGAGGCCACCGACGTCATCGTCGACGGCGTGCTGGCGGGCGACGGGGTCGACGGCGACCGACTCGGCTCGGTGCTCGGCCTGGCCGTCGGGCTCTACACCGTCGGCGCTCTCCTCTCGTGGCTGGTCGCCTACCTCATGGCCGGGGTCGTCCAGCGCACAATGTCGGGCCTGCGGACCTCGGTCGAGGACAAGATCAACCGCCTCCCGCTCGGCTACATGGACTCCATCCCCCGCGGCGACCTGCTGAGCCGGGTCACCAACGACATCGACAACGTCGCCCAAGGGCTGCAGTTGAGCGTCAGCCAGGCGCTCAACCAGATCCTCATGATCATCGGCGTCGTCGCCATGATGGTGTGGATCTCCCCGCTGCTCGCCATCTTCGCGGTGCTCCTCATCCCCACATCGATCCGGGTCGTGAAGTTCATCGCCTCCCGGTCCCGCCTCAAGTTCATGGACCAGTGGCGCCACACCGGCGAGCTCAACGCCATCGTGGAGGAGTCCTTCACCGGGCACGCCGTGGTGAAGGTCTTCGGTCGTCAGAAGGAGATCGAGGCCCGCTTCGCCGAGGTGAACGAGAAGACCTACGAGGCCAGCTACAAGGCCCAGTTCATGGTGGGCATCACCCAGCCGGTGATGATGTTCCTCGGCAACCTCAACTACCTCCTCGTGGCGGTCGTCGGCAGCTTCCGCATCACCGCCGGAGCGATGACCGTCGGCGATCTTCAGGCCTTCGTCCAGTACTCCCGGCTGTTCACCCAACCCCTCTCCGCCCTCGCCGGCATGCTCAACATGGTCCAGTCCGCCCTGGCCTCGGTCGAGCGGGTCTTCGAGTTCCTCGACGCCCCCGAGGAAGAACCCGACCCCTCCGACCCAGCCCGCCTCGACGGAGTGCGAGGACGGGTGGCCTTCGAGTCGGTCTCGTTCAGCTACCGAGACGACCAGCCCCTCATCGAGGATCTGTCCCTCGTCGCCGACCCGGGCACCTCGATCGCCATCGTCGGACCCACCGGAGCGGGCAAGACCACCCTGGTCAACCTCATCATGCGCTTCTACGAGGTCGACGGGGGCCGCATCACCCTCGACGGTGTCGACATCCGGACCCTGCGCCGCGACCAACTCCGCGAGCGGATCGGAATGGTCCTCCAGGACACCTGGCTGTTCGAGGGCACCATCTGGGACAACATCCACTACGGCAACCTCGAGGCCACCGACGAGCAGGTTCTCGCCGCGGCCCGCGACTCATACGTCGACCGATTCGTCCACGTGCTGCCCGACGGGTACCAGACGATCATCGACGAGGACGGCGGCAACCTCAGCGCCGGCGAGAAGCAGCTGCTCACCATCGCCCGGGCCTTCCTCAACGACCCGGCCATCCTCATCCTCGACGAGGCCACCAGCTCGGTCGACACCCGCACCGAGATGCTCATCCAGGAAGCGATGGCCGCCCTGCGGGCCCAGCGCACCAGCTTCGTCATCGCCCACCGGCTCTCCACCATCCGCGACGCCGACCTGATCCTCATGATGGAGGACGGCAAGATCGTCGAGAAGGGCAGCCACGACGAGCTCCTCGCTGCTCGAGGTGCCTACTTCGATCTCTACGACTCCCAGTTCCGGGGCGCGGCGGTCGATCTCGACTCCAACGGAGCAGCGGCCAAGCCGGTGGCGACCGCTCCGCCTCGCCCGGCCCGCCCACCGATGTCCTTCTGAGCCCGCCATGCTCGAGACGCTCTGGCAGTACGCGCTCGTCTATCTCAGCGCGGCCACCCCGCTCCTCGAGGTGATGGTGGTCATCCCCGCCTCGGTCGCCGTGGGCCTCCACCCGGTGCCGGTGGGGATCATCGCCTTCGCCGGCAACGCCACCACCCTCGTCGCGGCGATCCTCGGCGGAGACGAGCTCATCTCCCGACTGCGCCACCGCCGTCACCGCCGCCGTGGCGACGACGCCCCATCCGAGGGGAAGAAGTCCACCGATCACCGGGCCGAGCGGCGCCGGGAACGCATCCGCCGCATCGCCTACCGATGGGGCCTCCCGGGGGTGGCCGTGCTCGGTCCGATCACCGTGGGATCACACTTCGCCGCGCTGGCCGCCGTGGCGTTGCGCATGCCTCTTGGCCGGGTGATCGTCTGGACCGTCGGCGGAGTGGCTGCGTGGAGCCTGGTGTTCACCGTGTTGTCCGCCTTCGGCAGCTCCTTGTTCTGAGCCGCTCTTGTTCTCAGCCGGGCTAGTCGCGGTGAGCAGCTCGCCGGAGCCGGTCGTGCACCGCTGCGCCGATGCCCTCGGCGGGCGGCGGAACGACGACCAGCTTGTCGAGGCCCCGAGCGTCGGCTTCCCGCAGGCGTGAGTAGAGGACCCGGGCGAAGTCGTCGGGGCCTCCGCCGGGATCGAGCTCGACCGCGCCGACCGGCAAGCCATCCACTCTCCGGGGGGCCAACACCCCGACGCCCGGTGTCGTGACCAACAGCTCGGTCACCGTCTCGACCACCTCGACGTCCGGTGCCGCCGGGTCGAGAACGGTGATCGCAGCATCGGGCGCGTAGTGAGAGGCGACCATGCCGGGGGCGATGATCGCCGCGTCCGACCCACTCACCGCCACCTCCACCCCGAGCACGTCAGCGAGCTCCTCGGGGGTGACCCCACCACGACGCAGCACCGCCGGCACGTCGTGGGTGAGGTCGACGATGGTCGACTCGACCCCCACCGAGCACGGTCCCCCGTCGAGCACCAGGTGGAGAGCAGGTCCGAGTTCGGCGACCACATCGGACGCGCTGGTGGGGCTGACCCGCCCGAACCGATTGGCCGACGGAGCGACCACCCCGCCACCGAATCGACGGAGCACCTCGATGGTGAGCGGGTGGTCCGGCGACCGGACCGCCACCGTGTCGCGTCCACCGGTGACGTCGTCGAGCACCCGTTCAGAACGTCGGAGGAGGAGGGTCAGGGGGCCCGGCCACCAGCGGGCGGCGAGGACCCGAGCTCGGTCGGGGACCGACTCGACCCAGGGGTCGAGCTCGTCGAGCCCCGCGACGTGCACGATGAGAGGGTGATCGGCGGGGCGACCCTTGGCCTCGAACACACGCCGAACCGACCGGGAATTCTGCGCGTCGGCGGCGAGCCCGTAGACGGTCTCGGTGGGAATGGCCACCAGACCGCCGGCGCGCAGGATCGCCACCGCCCGGTCGGGGTCGGTGCTGACCTCGGGACCCGGAGCAGCCGGGGTGCTTGGTCTCACTCCTCGGCTTCGGAGGGCGGCCCGAAGCCATTGAGGGCGTTGATGGTGCTGACCAGCCCGAGGTGGGAGAACGCCTGGGGGAAGTTGCCCAGCATGCGGTTCTCGTCGGGCTCGTACTGCTCGGCGAGCAACCCCACATCGTTGCTGATGTCGAGCAGCTTCTGGACCAGCTCGCGGGCCCGGTCGTGGCGTCCGGCCATCACATAGCAGTCGGCCAACCACGACGTGCACAGCAAGAACGCGCCTTCACCCGGGGGGAGGCCGTCGGCCTCTTCGTCGGGTGTCTGGTAGCGCAGGAGGAAGTCCCCGTAGGCGAGCTTGTCCTCGACCCCCCGGATCGTCGACTGGACCCGGGGATCGTCGATCGGGAGGAACCCGAGGAGAGGCATCGTGAGCAGCGAGGCGTCGAGCGCGTCGCTGCCGTAGTACATGGTGAAAGCACCGACGTCGTCGTTCCACCCCTTGTCGCACACCTCGTCGTGGATCTCCTGACGGAGTCGCCGCCACTTGTCGACCGGGCCCTCGATCCCGTACTTCTCGACGGTCTTCACCGCGCGGTCGAACGCCACCCACGAGAGCATCTTCGAGTGGGTGTAATGGCGGCGCTCGGCCCGTACCTCCCAGAGGCCGGCGTCGGGCTCCACCCACCGCTTCTCGAGCAGGTCCAACATGCCGTTCTTCACCGCCCAGATCTCTCCGTCGGGGCTCCCGATCTCCTTGACGTGGGCGAGGTAGAGGGCATCCATCACCATTCCCGCCGCGTCGAGCTGGAGCTGGGGAGCCGCATCGTTGCCGACCCTCACCGGGGAGGAGCCCTCGTAGCCGGGGAGCCAGTCGAGCTCGTGCTCGTAGAGGCGGCGCTCGCCGCTGATGCCATACATGATCTGGAGGTGGTCGGGGTCGCCGCCGATGGCCCGGACGAGCCAGTCCCGCCACGCCTCCGCCTCGGAGCGATGCCCGGAGTTCACGAACGCCGAGAGGACGAAGGTGGCGTCACGCAACCAGCAGTAGCGGTAGTCCCAGTTGCGGACTCCGCCGAGCTTCTCGGGCAGCGAGGTGGTGGGCGCGGCGACACTTCCCCCGGTGGGGGCATAGGTCAGGGCCTTGAGGGTGATGAGCGAGCGCTGGGCCTCGTCGCGCCACTCGTCACCGAGGTCGGAGCGAGCGGACCACTCGGTCCAGAACTGCTCGGTCTCGGCGAGGGACCGGTCGCAGTCGAGGCCGCTGCGGGGATGATCCTCGTGCGACGGGTACCAGGTGAGGCGGAACGGGACACGATCTCCCTCGTCGACCACGAAGTCGCACACGGTGGTGAAGTCCCGGCCGTGTGTCTCGATCGGGGTCTCGAGGAGTACGGCGTCGGGTCCGCCCATGGCGCTGAGCCGGCCGTCGGTGCGCTGGACCCAGGGGATGATGCTGCCGTAGTCGAAGCGCAGGACCAGATCCATGTGCATCGGAACCCGGCCGCGGACCCCTTCGACGAGCCGCAGCACGTCGGCGCGGCCGTCGCGGACCGGCATCAGGTCGATGATGCGGACCAGGCCGTCCTCGGTCTCGAAATCGGTCTCGAGGATCAGCGTGTCCTTCCGGTAACGGCGTTGGACCCGCTTCACGCCGCCTGTCGGAGCGATCTGCCAGTAGCCGTGGTCTTCCTCACCGAGCAGACGGGTGAACACCGATGGCGAGTCGAACCGGGGGAGGCACAGCCAGTCGATCGATCCGTTCTTGCCGACGAGGGCGACGGTGTGGGTGTCGCCGATCATGGCGTAGTCCTCGAGAGGAAGGCTCACGTATCGCTCCTTGACTGACCTGGGCGCGACCCTACGTCGCCCTCCGCCTTGGTGGTACCCCGAGCGGTGAACCGGAAACCTTCCGAATGACCGGACCCGGGCCGGGGTACCGGTGACCCATGGCCACCATCCACGACACCCGGCCTCAACGCTCGGATCCTGCCCGGCCCCGCCCCTGGCTCGCGCTCATGGTGTTCGTGGCGTTGGTCGCGGCGGTGTCCCTCGTGGGGAACCTGGCCACCATGTCGGGAATGGACGGGTGGTTCGAGTCCCTCGACAAGCCGGCCTGGCAGCCCCCCGACTCGGTGTTCGGGCCGGTGTGGGCCAGCCTGTATGTCCTCATCATCGCCTCGGGCTGGCTGGTGTGGCGTGAGGTCGGCCTGTCCCGTGCACTGGTGCCCTGGGTGGTGCAACTCGTGCTCAACGCGGGATGGTCGATCGTGTTCTTCGGTCTCGAGTCGCCCAACTGGGCCATCGCCGAGATCGTCGTGCTGTGGGTGGCGATCGTCTGGACGATCGCCACCTTCTGGCGAATCCACCGGGTGGCGGCTGTGCTGCTCCTCCCCTACCTCGGGTGGGTCAGCTTCGCCGCGGCGCTCACCGTCGCCATCGCGACGATGAACTGAGATGGTGGAGCTGGCGGGATTCGAACCCGCGGCCTCCTCGATGCGACCGAGGCGCTCTAGCCAACTGAGCTACAGCCCCGTACGGGGCGACGAACCAGACCATGGCCGGTTCGTCGGGACCGAGATCCTAGCCGGTCACCACGCCGTGTCGGACAGTCGGGATCAGCGACCGACGACGGAGATGTGGCGGAGCCCGGCCGAGGTCGATGCCGCCGGTGCCGGCGTGCGCTCGCCGAGGTCGACGACCTTGCGGGAGCGTTCGAGGGCCGCCTGGTTCATCTGCCACAGCAGGGCGGTGTACCCGGCGAAAGCGACCATCGCCACGGTGAAGAGCAGCCACGTGGGCCCGCCGACGACCACGGCGAGGAGAAAGGTGACCGGCAACGAGGCGAGAAGGCCGGTGAAGATGTTGCGGCGGCGCTGACGGGCCTCGCGGCGACGGGCCGAGTCGGCTGGCCGGGAGCGGCGGTGCGACGCCAGGTCGGCGACCCTCTCGCCGGAGGAGGGAGACCGGCCGCTCTCGCGCAGATCGACCACTCCGGCGCCGAAACCCTCGACCTCAGCGGTCGCGGTGGCGGGGCGCGGCATGGCCGGGTTGGCGATGTAGGACCGAGGGGTGGACCCCCCGAGGACCGACATCTTGTTGCGGAACGAGCCGATCGAGTCGGTGGGCCGAACGACCCCACCGAAGAGGCGGACGACGGGCGGGACGAGGACGAAGCCCCATGCGATCAGGCAGAAGACCAGCAAGGCCGTCAGCGCATAGTTCATTCGGTGGATGCTCCTGGGGTTCTGACTGGGTCGTTCCGCCGAACACTTCGAACTGCCTCGTCATCTGGCCGACACCCTCCGTGACGGAGATGACAGCCTCACGACGAATGTGACGTTTCTACTACGAACGGGCGTCGCGCGCCACCATCGAGCGTCACCAGCGATCCGTCACTCGTCGTCGGGCTCACGGCGGTAGGTGCCGGACCGCCCGCCGGTCTTCTCCCACAGCGTGACGTCGCCGATCACCATCGAGCGATCGACCGACTTGCACATGTCATAGATCGTGAGCGCGGCGACCGAACATGCCGTCATCGCCTCCATCTCCACGCCGGTCCGATCAAAGGTCTCGACCTGGGCCTCGACCTCGACGTAGTCGTCCTCGATGCGGAAGTTCACCAGCACCGAGCCGATGAGCAGCGGGTGGCACAGAGGGATCAGATCGGGGGCGCGCTTGGCGGCCTGGATCCCCGCGACCCGGGCGACCGACAACACGTCGCCCTTGGAGAGCGCTCCCCGCGCGACGAGTGACGCCGTCTCGGGCTGCATGTACACCCGGCCCCGGGCGAGGGCCCGGCGGTGGGTCGGGTCCTTGGGAGTGACGTCGACCATCCGGGCCCGACCGAGGGGGTCGAGGTGGGTGAGGCGGTGCTCGGACATCGCCCGAGTGTAACGATCTCGACACGGGGCGCCGGCCCCGACACCTCAGTTGCCGGAGGACTCCACCAGCGCCACGATCGAGGGGGACATCACCACGTCCGGAGCGAGGTCGCCATCGGGAACCGGAGCGCCGAGGGTGCGGGCGATCGGCACCAGCCCGGCCCAGACGTCGAGCCCCAGATCCTCCTCGTCGTCGACCACCCCGTGACCGCGCACCTTGGCCGACACCTCGTCGATCCGAAGACGGAGCACCGCAGTCTGGCGCAGCTCCCGCCGGTCGGGGCCGCGCACCTCGTCCCAGCGTCCGGGAGCCAGGTGGTCGGTGATGGCCCTCAGGCCGTGGAGCTTCTCGTCGTCGTCGGTGACCAACTCGGCGGTTCCGAACACGACGACCGACCGATAGTTCATCGAGTGGTGGAACGCCGAGCGCGCCATGACGTACGCGTCGACGATCGTGACCTCCACACACACTTCGACGCCCTCGGAGAGGCGACGAACCAACCGGCTGGCCACCGACCCGTGCAACCAGAGGTCGCCGCCGTCGCGGCCGTAGAGCATGGGGATGACCACCGGGGACCCGTCGACCACGAACCCGACGTGAGCCACCTGCTCGTCGTCGAGGATCGAGTGGACGGTCTCGGTGTCGTAGCGCCCACGATCCGCGGCGCGGCGGACACGGGTACGTTCGGTGGTGGGCTCAGTGGGGTCGTTGTCGGTCACGGGCGGCGAACCTAGAGCTCATCACCGAGCCGGCCAACCCGGTTTCGCCGGGGCGCACCCAGCGGGGCGGACTAGCCGCCGATCTGGCTCATCGAGCGGTTCGGCCGGATGAACACCGCTTCGCCGACGTTGTGGCCGGCCCACTTGGCCCCGACGGTGGCCTCGACGAGTGCAGCCAGGTCGTCGTCGGTTCCTCCCGATCGCAGCACCGAGCGCAGGTCGGTGTCGGTGTGGGCGAACAGGCAGTTGCGCAGCGCCCCCTCGGCGGTGAGGCGCACCCGGTCACAGCTCCCGCAGAACGACTCGGTGACGCTCGCGATGATGCCGATCTCGCCGCGACCGTCGAGGTAGCGGAAGCTCTCGGCCGGGGCCGATCCCCGCTCGGCCGACCCGAGGGCCTCGACGGGGTACACCTCGTGGATCCGCTCGAGGATCTCGGAGTGGGTGACCACCTGGGTCTCGGTCCACTCGCCGGTGGCGTCGAGGGGCATGAACTCGATGAAGCGCACCATGACCCCGCGCTCACGCCCGAACCGGGCGAAGTCGACGATCTCGTCGTCGTTGACGCCGCGCATGACCACCACGTTGATCTTCACCGGATCGAGGCCGGCGTCGACCGCCGCGTCGATGCCGTCGAGCACCGGGTCCAGGGAGTCGCGACGGGTGATCTCGACGAACCGGTCGTGGCGGAGCGTGTCGAGCGAGACGTTGATGCGCTGGAGGCCGGCGTCGGCCAGGTCGCGGGCGACGAGCCCCAGCGTGGCGCCGTTGGTGGTGACCGACAGGTCGACGCCGAGGGCAGCCAGGCGGCCGACGAGTACCGGGAGGTGGGCCCGGACGGTGGGCTCGCCACCGGTGAGACGGATGCTGTCGAACCCGTAACGATCGACGAGGAGGCGGGCCACCCGTTCGATCTCCTCGAAGGAGAGGACGTCGTCGCGGGGCAGCCAGTCCATGCCTTCGGCAGGCATGCAGTAGGTGCAGCGGAAGTTGCATCGATCGGTGATCGAGATCCGCAGGTCGCGGTGCACGCGCCCGTAGCCGTCGACGAGGGGTTGGGCCATCGGGGTCAGGCTACGGGATCGAGCGGCCGAGCGGTCCATCGGTTCGGAGAACTGCCGAGGTCGGACACCTCTCAGTCCGGCATCGGGCCCGAGAGCCCGTCGAGGACGATGACCCTCACGACACCCAAGGGAGCGATCCCCTCGCCGTCGTCGACCACCGCCAATCCCTCGGAGGCGGCCATGGCCGACAACTGGTGGGACCCCTGGCCGCCGGCGGTGACCGCAACGACATCGTGGAGAGGATCGGTCTCGAGCCGGACCCGAACGAAGTGGGTCTTGCCGTCGGCTCGACGGGGCAGACCGTCGAGGGCCACCGCACCGATGACCATGCGGCCCCAGTCGTGGTGACCCATCATCTGGCGCAGACCGGGGCGGGCGAACAGCTCGAACGACACCATCGACGAGACGGGGTTGCCGGGCAGCCCGAACACGGGCACTCTCCCGATCGTGCCGAACGCCAGCGGCTTGGCCGGCTTGATCGCCACCTGCATCCACGACATGTCGCCCAGCTCGCCGAGGACCGCCTTCACGTGGTCGTAGTCGCCCATGCTCACCCCACCCGAGGTGACGAGGGCATCGCAGTGTCCGGTCGCGTCGGTGAGCGCGACCCGCAACGCCTCCGGATCGTCGGGGACGATACCGAGGTCGACCGGCTCGGCACCGACCTCGGCGACGAGAGCCAACAAGGTGCGCCGGTTGCTGTCGCGGATCTGCCCCGGGGCGAGGACGACCGGGCCCTCGACCAACTCGTCGCCGGTGGACATCACCCCGACCCGGGGGCGCCGGGTGACCCGCACCGAGAGGTGACCGAGGCTGGACAGCAGCCCGAGGTGTCCCGCCCCGAGTGCGGTGTCGGCGGCGATGACCACGTCGCCCGGCACCAGGTCGTCGCCCGCCCGCCGGACGTGGTTGCCGGCAGGGACCTCGGCGAGGATCTCCACATGATCGCCGTCGTCGGTCACCCGGCAGCGTTCGACCATCACCACCGCGTCGGCGCCGGGCGGCATCGGCGCTCCAGTCATGATCCGCACCGCCCGGCCCGGGTCGACAGGCACGTCACCCGAGCTCCCGGCGGCGACCGTTCCGGCGATCTCGAGACGCACCGGGCTGTCCTCGCCCGCGCCGACGGTGTCGGCGGCGACGACGGCGAAACCGTCCATCGCGGTGTTGTCGAAGGGCGGAACCGCTTCGCCCGAGACCACCTCGTCGACGGTGACGAGCCCGCGAGCGTCGTCGACGGCCACCGTGGCCGGACCCAGGCGTTCACACCCGGCGAGGACCCGCTCGCGAGCCTCGACCAGGGGGATCACGCCGAGTCGCCCCCGGACAGGAGGCCCTCGCGTCGGGCGATGTCGGTCACGACCGCCAGCACGTCGTCGCGGAGGTCGTCCCGCTCGAGGGCCAGCTCGAGGACCGCTCGCACGTAGTCGGTCTTGTTGCCCACGTCGTAGCGACCGGTCTCGAACACGATGCCGTTGACGCCGGCATCGTCGGCGAGGGAGGCCATGGCGTCGGTGAGTTGGATCTCCCCACCACGACCCGGCGGCGTGCGCTCGATGTGATCGAAGATGTCGGGGGTGAACACGTAGCGCCCGATGACCGCCAGATCAGAGGGGGCTTCGTCGGCCGGGGGCTTCTCCACCAGTCCGGTGACCGTCACGAGGGACTCCTCGCCCTCGATGGGCTCGACCGCCGCCGACCCGTAGAGGGAGATGTCCTGCTTCGGAACCCGCATGAGGGCGATCGTCGAACGTCCAGTCGTCTCGGTCGCCCGGATCATGTCGCGCAACAGCGGCGAGTCGGGGTGCATCATGTCGTCACCGAGCAGGACGGCGAACGCGTTGTCGCCCACGTGGCGTCGGGCCATTCCCACCGCATGGCCGAGACCGAGAGCCTCCCCCTGGCGAACCGAGTGGAGCTCGACGAGATCGGCCAGCGCCCGGATCTCGGCCAGCTCGTCGTCCTTGCCCCCGGCCTCGAGTACCGCCTCGAGCTCCTTCGACCGGTCGAAGTGATCCTCGATCGCCTTCTTGTGGGGGCTGACCACGGCCAGCACGTCGTCGATGCCGGCGGCGACCGCCTCCTCGACGATGTACTGGATCGCCGGCCGATCGACGAGCGGCAACATCTCCTTCGGCACCGACTTGGAGAAGGGCAGGAAACGGGTTCCCCACCCCGCAGCGGGGATGACGGCCTTGGTCACGGTGGGCATGGACGCTCCTGTGTCGGTCGATCCGGGTCGGTCAGGTGATCGTGTCGGCGGATCGGCCGGTGCCGGGGTCGCGGGGTGTCGTCGCCCGCTCCTCGCCACCGACGAGCCGCCGGATGTTCTCATGGTGCCGGGCGACGACCAGGATCGCCACCCCCGCGGCCACCGCGACCTCGATGCCGGGGCGGCCCGCCGCCGCGACACCGATCGGCAGGCCGGTGGCCATGGCCAACGATCCGACCGATGCGACCCGAACGGTCAGCGCCAACACGACGAACACCGCGACGAGGACCAGACTGACGAGCGGCCACAGCACCAGGGCGACCCCTCCGGCGGTGGCGACGCCCTTGCCGCCACGGAATCGGCGGGTGACGGGCGCGACGTGGCCGAGGACCGCCGCCGCACCGGTGGCGAGAGCCAGGTCGCGACCCCCGATGGCCCACCCGGCGCCGGCAGCGGCGATGCCCTTGCCGAGGTCGGCCGCGAGGACGATGGCTCCCGCCGCTCGTCCCGCGATCCGATAGACGTTGCTCGCCCCCGGGTTGCCGGATCCCTCCCGGGTCGGATCGTGGCCGCTACGTCGGGACACGAGGAGCGCGACAGGGAGCGTACCGACGAGGTACGCCCCGACGACCGCTGCCGCGCTCACGACCGAGCCACTGTCCACGGGGGCGAGCCTACCGGTCGACCTCCGGGCGGTCCGTACTGGCGCGAACCCCTCGGTCTGCCACTATCCTTGGCACTCGATCTGAGAGAGTGCTAACCGGAGGCCCAGGCCCGATGCCGACCTATCAGTACCGCTGCCGCGAGTGTGGCGAGGACCTCGAGGTCCAGCAGTCCATCCACGACGACTCGCTCACCACCTGTCCTCGCTGCAGCGGATCGCTGCGCAAGGTGTTCTCCGCGGTGGGGATCAGCTTCAAGGGGTCGGGCTTCTACAAGACCGACACCCGGAGCTCGGGGTCCTCGACGTCGACCTCGTCGTCGGACA
>SKKL01000169.1 GCA_007121465.1 Acidimicrobiales bacterium
CACGTCTTCTACGTCTGGTACGACGCGCTGATCAACTACGCCACCGCGGTCGGCTACGGCACCGATCAGGAGCGTTTCGACCAGTGGTGGCCCCACACCCTGCACCTGCTGGCCAAGGACATCCTCCGCTTCCACTGCGTCTACTGGCCGGCGATGCTCATGGCGGCAGGCATCGAGCCGCTGCCACACCTGGCGGTCCACGGCTACCTGCTCCTCGGCGGCGAGAAGCTCTCCAAGACCACCCACGGCCCGGCCCGTCTCACCGACATCGCCCCCGCCCGCCTCGTCGAGGATTTCGGCGTCGACGGGTTCCGCTACCACCTGCTGCGCGACACGCCGTTCGGTCCCGACGGCGACTTCTCCTATGAGGGCATGGTCTCCCGGTTCAACGCCGATCTGGCCAACAACCTCGGCAACCTGCTGTCGCGGGTGGCGACGGTGGTCGCCAAGAAGTGCGACGGAGTCGGGCCGGCCCCGCGCCCGGACAGCCCCCTCGCCCCGTTGGTCGCCGACGCCTACCGCGACGCCGCCGCCGCGTGGGACTCGGTCGCTCCCTCGATCGCCCTCGACGCCACGTGGCGGATCGTGCGCGAGACCAACGCCCATCTCGAGGCCAACGAGCCGTGGAAGGCCGACCCCGGTCCCGAGGTCGACGCGGTGATGGGCGACGCGCTCGAGGCACTGCGCGTCGTGGCCGTGCTGGCCAGCCCGGCGCTGCCGAGCACCTGTCGGGCGATCTGGTCCCGCATCGGCCTCGACGGCGAGCCCACCGACCAAGTGCTGCCCGCGGCGGCCGAGTGGGGCGGGTACCCGGGCGGGCTCCCGGTCGAGAAGGGCCCCCCGCTGTTCCCCCGCATCAAGGCCGAGGGCTGAGCGTGACGCTTCGGTGGGTCGATCAGCATCCCCACCTTCGGTGGGTCGACCAACACTGCCACCTGCGGCGTGACACCGCCGAGGAGCAGGTGGCCGAGGCCCACGCGGCGGGGGTCGATCTGCTGGTCACCGTCGGCACCGACCTCGAGAGCTCGACGCTCGCCATCGAGATGGCCGGCCGCTTCGACGGGGTCGTCGCCACCGTGGGGCTCCATCCCCACGACGCCAAGGACGGGCTCGACGGTCTCGAAGCGCTGCTCGCCGAACCCGGCGTGGTCGCGGTGGGGGAGGCGGGCCTCGACTACTACTACGAGCACTCGCCTCGCGACGTCCAACGGGAGGTCTTCGTCGCCCAGATCGAGTGGGCCAAGCGCTACGACCTCGCCTTCGTCATCCACTCCCGCGACGCCTGGGCCGACACCTTCGACGTGTTGGAGTCCGAGGGGGCACCCGAGCGGACGGTGATGCACTGCTTCACCGGCGGACCCGACGAGGCACGTCGCTGTCTTGACCTCGGCGCCCACTTGTCCTTCAGCGGCATCGTCTCGTTCCCCAACGCTCCTGAGGTGCGCGAGGCGGCGGCGCTGTGTCCCGCCGACCGCTACCTCGTCGAGACCGACTCGCCCTACCTCGCGCCGGTGCCCCACCGCGGTCGCAAGAACCGCCCGGCGCTGCTCCCTCATGTCGGCGAGGCGGTCGCCGCAGCTCGCGGGGTCGACGTGGAGGTCGTCGCGGCGGAGTCCTCGGCCACCGCCCGCACGTTCTACGCGGTGGCATCCGGCTGATCCGCGCGCCGAGGGTGGCATCTGAAACGCGGCTCTAGTTCGTGCGCTTGTGACCGTCCGACCGCGAAGAGGTTGCATTCGTGTTACACGTTCTCTAGGGTGCTCCCCCGTAGCACCCGGTCCCCGAGTCGATGTCTCCGACGACGGCGCCGCCCACATTCACCAGGGAAGGGACGGAGTCCTGGACGCAGATCATCGGTTCCCCGGAGCCGAGTCGGCCATCACCGACCGAATCGACACCGATACCGACGAGTCTCCCGAGCCCGCAGGGCGCCGGCGCGAGCGCCGACGCCTCGGGGTGGCGGTTGCGTCCACTGCTCTCTTGATCCCCCTGCTGCTCGTCGAGTTCGCGCCCGGGGTCAACGCCTCGCCCGACTCCCAGCCCACGAGCTACGTCACCGAGGTCGGCAACTCGACCACCGCTGGCGGCACATCGACCGCGGCTCGCGCCGTGGGAACGGTGAGCGGCGACGACCTCGCCGCCTCCCGAGTCTTCGCCACCTTCAGCCGGGGCGACGAGCTGCGCGCCCAGGCCGAGGCCGAGGAAGCCGAGGCCCAGGCTCAGGCCGAGGCCGAAGCAGAGGCTGCTGCCGCCGCCGAGGCCGAAGAGGCCGAACGTCAGCAGGCCGCCGAGGAGCGCGCCGCCGAGGAGCGAGCCCGCATCGCCGAGCTCGAGCGCATCGAGTCCGAGCGCCGGGCCGAAGAAGCAGCCACCCGGGCCGCCCAGGAGTCCGCCTCGGCGCCGTCGATCGGCATGCCGGCCGGCACCACCGCCGCCCAGTGGAACAGCCTCCGCATGTGCGAGTCGTCCAACAACTACGGAGCGGTCAACCCCGCCGGCCCGTACCTCGGCGCCTACCAGTTCCTGCAGAGCACGTGGGACGGCACCGCTCGTGCTGCCGGTCGGTCCGACCTCGTCGGCGTTCGCCCGAACCAGGCGTCTCCGGCCGACCAGGACGCCATGGCCTACGCGCTCTACAACCGCAGCGGATCCGGCCCCTGGCCGAACTGCGGGCGCTACCTCCCCTGAGTCAGCTCCCTCGGCGATGACCCACTCGCCGGGCGACATCCGGGCGCTGCTCGATCGTCACGGCCTGTCGCCGAGCCGCGCCCTCGGACAGAACTTCGTCGCCGACGCCAACACCGTCCGCCGGATCGTCCGCCTCGCCGGGGTCGGTGCGGGTGACCCCGTGGTCGAGATCGGCGCCGGGCTCGGGTCGCTCACCCTCGCCCTGGCCGAGACGGGCGCCGAGGTCACCGCGGTCGAGGTCGATCGCCACCTCGTTCCCATCCTCACCGAGGTCGTCGAGCCCGTGGGGGCACGCGTCGTTCACGGCGACGCCACCGAGCTCGACTGGGGCGCCCTGCTGGCCGGTCACGACTCGTGGACCCTCGTGGCCAACCTCCCCTACAACGTCGCCACGCCCTTGGTGCTCGACCTGCTCGACGAGGTGCCCGCCATCGACCGGATGCTCGTCATGGTGCAGCTCGAAGCCGGACAGCGCCTCGCCGCCTCGGTGGGGGACCCCGCCTACGGGATCCCGTCGGTGAAGGTCCAGTACTGGGCCACTGCCGACGTGGTCGGACGGGTCTCGCCCGGGGTGTTCGTTCCCCGGCCACGCGTCGAGTCGGCCCTGGTGCGCATCGTCCGTCTCCCCGCTCCGGCGGTCGACGCCGACCCCGATCGGCTCTTCGCGCTGGTGCGGGCCGGGTTCGGGCAACGACGCAAGATGCTGCGCCGATCGCTCGCCGATCTCGTGACCCCGGAGATGTTCGAACGGGCCGGGGTCCGTCCCGAGGCCCGGGCCGAGGAGCTGTCGGTGCAGGACTGGGGACGCCTCGCGGAGGCGTGACCCGGGACCTACCTGTGGCTGTCGTTCAGTCGGCCAGGCTCGCCATGCGAGTGAACAGCTCCACCGCCGGGGTCGGCTCGGCCACCCCCGACAGTTCTCGGAACGCGGTGTCGACGTTGATGACCAGACGCTCGGCGTCTCCCCAGCTCGAGAACCGGCTCGTGCCGAGCTCCTTGGCGGCGATGTCGTGGGCGGCGGTGAGAGCGTCCATCCCCTCGGCGTGGCGGGGGGCCGACTGCTCGACAATCCATTCCAGGTAGTCCCGCACGGCCCGCACGCCTCCGAGGTCGGTGACCGGGCCGTGGCCGGGCACGACGGTCTCGGGCGCCCACGACTCGATGAGGTCGCAGGCGGCGAGCCAGTTGGAGATGGGACCGACCCACACGATGGGGTGGCCACCGATGAAGAGGATGTCGCCGGTGAAGACGGTCCGCCGGGAGGGGACATGGACGAGAACGTCGCCCGCGGTGTGGGCAGGGCCGACCTCGACCAGTTCGACCGGGGTGTCGCCGACGGCGAGGTCGAGGTGACCGGTGAAGGTCCGGGTGGGGAGCGTCTTGGTCACCCCGGCGAAGTCGAAGTCCCCGAAGCAGCGCTGCACGAAGGCGCCAACCTCGCCCATGTCGGGTGCGGCGGCCAGCCAGGCGGCCATCACCGCGGGGCTCTCCTCGGCCATGCCCTCGGCTCCGGCGATCGACGCGACGATCTCCGATCCGGCCAGCAGCTCGTTGCCATTGCAGTGATCGCCGTTGCTGTGGGTGTTCACGAGGGTGGCGATGTCGGCCGCCGCCGGCACGGCATCGCGCATGGCGGCGAGCATCGTCGCGGTGAGCGGCACGTCATAGAGCGTGTCGACGAGCAGTGCCTGGTCGCCGTCGGTGACGAGACCCGCATTCGACCACCCCCAGCCTCCGTCGGGCTGGAGCCACGCAAAGGTGCCGTCGCCCAGGTCGTGCAGACCCCGGGAGTAGTCCCGGGTGCCGAGGGCGTCGAGGGTGTAGGTCATCGTTCCTCCTGACCGCCGCTCCCGTCACGGTGCCGCCACCCCAGAACCTACCCTGGCGCCGATGACCGACACCGTGGAGCTCACTGCACCGGCCAAGCTCACCCTCTCGCTACGGATCACCGGTGTCCGCGACGACGGCTATCACCTGATCGACGCCGAGATGGTCACCCTCGACCTGGCCGACACGCTCGTGGTCGGATCCGGCGAGGGGATCACCGTCCACGGGGCCACCGGGCACCCCGTGCCGGCCGGGCGCGACAACCTCGTCGCCCGCGCCCTCGAGCTTGTTGGTCGGCGCGCGGCCGTCGGGCTCCACAAGCGGATCCCCGCCGGAGCCGGCCTCGGTGGGGGATCGGCCGACGCCGCCGCGATCCTG
>SKKL01000300.1 GCA_007121465.1 Acidimicrobiales bacterium
CAGAGCGTTCGGATCCACGGACACGACGTCACCTATCGGATGGCGGGTGACGGTCCCCTCGTCGTGCTCATCCATGGGATCGCCGGGAGTTCCACGACGTGGCGTGCCGTGATGCCGGCCCTGGCCGAGCACTACACGGTCATCGCCCCCGATCTCCTGGGTCACGGCGAGTCGGCGAAGCCCCGTGGCGACTACTCGCTCGGCGCCTACGCCAGCGGTGTTCGCGATCTGCTCGCGGTGCTCGATCTGGGTGCTGCCACCGTGATCGGCCACTCACTCGGCGGCGGTATTGCCATGCAGTTCGCCTACCAGTTCCCCGAACGAGTCCAGCGGCTGGTGCTGGTCGCCTCCGGGGGATTGGGCAAGGAGGTCAGTCCGCTCATCAAGGCGGTGACACTGCCCGGCGCCGAGTATGTCGTGCCCCTCCTGCTGCACCGCAAGATCCGCGAGCTCGGCGAACGCCCGGGAGCATGGGCGCACCGCCTCGGCCTGCGCCCGACCGACACCATGTCGGAGATCTGGCGCAGCTACGCGACCCTGACCGAACGACGTGGCCAGCAGGCGTTCATCCACACGGTGCGGTCGGTGATCGACGTCGCGGGACAACGCGTGAGTGCGCACGACCGGCTCTACCTCGCCGAGGCGCTGCCCACCATGATCGTCTGGGGCGATCGGGACCGAATCATCCCCGTCGACCACGCCTACCTGACCGCAGAGGCCGTCCCCAACGCTCGGCTGGAGATCCTCGAGGGTGCCGGACACTTCCTGCCGTGGCGCAACGCCAACCGGTTCCTTCCCCTGCTCGAGGACTTCCTCGACACGACCACCCCGGTCCATGTCCCCGAGTCCGACTGGCGGGACCGGCTGGTGGCGTCTCACGCATCCGACGCCGCGGCAGAAGCGGACGCGTTGCTCTAGTGGTGGGGACGTTCAGCGCAGCGCTCTGACTCCACGCTCGTCCCTCGCCTCACTGAGGAACTATGCCCGCCGCTGACCGGAGCCGCGGCCCGATCGTCCGGTCATCTCCTGGGCTCGGCGGGAGATGGTGTGTCGGTTGCGCCATCCCCACGAGATCAGGCCTCCGACGATGATCTTGCGGATCCAGCGCATGTGCAATCCCTCCGAGGCGGACACGGTGCCCGCTCCTCTGGCAGCCATGTACCCGACCCGAGGCCGTTGCACTCCTTCGTCCCGTAGGGTCACGCCCCCCCCGTGGCCTCCCACGCGACTCGGCCCAGGCGCCCGAGAAACCGGGGCTGACCTGGGCCGACGTGCAGTGGAGCGGATGACGGGAATCGAACCCGCATTCTCAGCTTGGGAAGCTGATGTTCTACCATTGAACTACATCCGCGAGGCGCGTCGCCGAGCGTAGTCGCGTTGGCCTGTCCCGCTCAGATCGCCCTGTGGCTGCCTAGGCGGTGGCCGCCCTGGCGTTGTGCACGAACAGCCACGCTCCGACTCCGAGCGCTGCGCCGACGAGCGGGAACACGAAGAACGCCCAGAGTTGACCGAGGTGGTCACCACCGGCGAAGACCGCCGCCCCGAGGCTTCTGGCCGGGTTCACCGACGTGTTGTCCACCGGGATGGTCGCCAAGTGGATCATGGCGAGTGTCAGCCCCGCGGTGAGTCCGCCGAAACCGGTGGGATAGCCCACCGTGGTCGTGGTGAGGACCACGAAGACCAAGAGGGCGGTGAAGACGATCTCGACGGTGATCATCGAGCCGATCCCGAAGGACGAGCCGATCGTCTCGCCCCAGCCGTTGGCCGCGAACACGCCAGTGGCGTCGAGGTCACCGCGCTCGGAGATCAGGTAGACGACCAATCCGCCGACGACGGCTCCGACGAGCTGGGCACCCCAGTAGTACACCGCTCGGGCAAAGGGCAGCTTCCCGCTGAGCACGAACCCGAGCGTCACCGCCGGGTTGATGTGGCATCCCGACACGTGCCCGATGGTGTACGCCATCGCGACGAGCGCGAAGCCGAAGGCCAGGGCCACACCGAGCACGCCGATGGCATCGGCCGCCAGGATGGCGCTTCCGGGGCCGACGATCATCAAGACGGCCGTACCGATGGCTTCCGCACCGACGATCTGCGCGTCGGACGGAGCCGCGGGAGTTGGGGATGTCGCAGGATCAAGGGGCGAGGAGGTGGACATGGCACTCCGTTCGATTGCGTTGTGGGCCCTGTCGTGGGCTCGGCCGACGTTCCCGCAGTGGGACGTGCGGTGAGCATATTCCTCGCTGGCGCCCCGTGGGAGGCTCACCGCCGCCAGGTCCCTACCGGTCGGACTCGACCTCCTCGTCCTGGTTCGAGTCCTCATGGGCGTCCTCGCCTCGGTCCTCGTAGCGGTCGACCGGGAGTCCTTCCTCCTCGTCCTCCTCGCTGTCGTCGAACCACACGTCGATGTGCTGTTCGGGACGGCGTCGCTCGTTGCGGGCGAGGGCGGCGAGCACGCGCTTGTCGGCGTCGTTGAGGGGAGGCTGGGCGATGTTGCGGGGCCACAGGTCCCGGTCGATCACGACCGCGGCTTCGGCGGAGAAGAGGAGCACACGGAACACCAGCCACAGCCACATCAGCAGGGCGATCACGTAGGCGAAGACCCCGTAGATGTCGACCTGGTCGGTCTCCTGGGCGACGACGAAACCGCCGACGATCTGTAGGCCTTCCCAGCCGATGGCGGCGAGGGCGGCACCGATGAGGAGTTTGCGGGTCTCGATGGCCTGGGGGGTCATGATCCGGAAGATCGCGGTGATGATCACGAAGCCGAGGAGCAGCGAGGCGAAGAACGTCCATGTCCGGGTCAACGCGCCGGCTCCGCTGAAGAAGCCCTGTTGGACCAGCCACCCCCCGCCGATCACGCCCGCTCCGAACACGATGAACAGGATGAGGGAACGGACCAGGCGGATCACGAGCCCGGGCCGGTCGATCCCCTCCACGTTCCAGATCTGGCTCATGGCCAGCTGACCGGAGTTGTAGATCCCCGTGGCTCCCCAGAACAGGCCGGCGAGACCGACGACGAGACCGAGTCCGCCAGCCTGCAACGTCGACACGTCGTCCTCGATCATCCCGCCGACAATCGGGATCTGACCGAGTGCGCCTTCGAGCAGCGCCTCCTCCAGTTCAGGGTCGCCGGCGGCGAGGTGACCGATGATGGTGAGGCCGATCACGAGCAGGGGGAACATCCCCAAGAACGCGTAGAAGGTCATGAGCGCGCCCCACGCCGAGGTGCGATCGTCGGCGAACTTCCGGACCACCCCGATCGGCAGGGCGAGGGGCGGGAAGCGCTGTTGGAGGTCGTCGAGGCGCTGCACCGCCCGCTCCGCAGGGTTGCTCATGCCCGCCTGCTACCCCAATGGGGAAGATCTGCACCATCCCTCGGTGCGAACTCTCCCCGACGGCGGGGGGTGCGGCTCAGGTTTGGTCACCGGGATCGTGGGTAGCAGAAACGGGCCACGCCAACCCGGGAGGATCCCCGGGACCGCCCAACGGGAGGAACCCCCCAATGCGTGCAGGATCTATAGGAGCGAGCATCATCCTCATCGCCGTCGGCGCCGTGATGGCCTATGCCGTCACCGTCGAGACCGAGGGCTTCAACATCAACACTGCCGGCGTCATCCTCATGGTCGTCGGCGCCATCGGACTGGTCATCTCCCTGCTCATGACCTTCATGGCCACCGCCAATCGGGGCGACGCCCACACCGAGACCCGGGTGGTCGAGCGGGACCGCACCGTCTGACCGGATCCCCTCCCTCCACCCCACCGCCCGACGGGCGGGTCCGCAGCGGCCGCTCCGGACCCGCCCGTCGGCGCGTCCGGACTAGGGTCGGGCGCCGATGATTCTCTCCGACCGCACCATCAGAGAAGAGCTCGACGCCGGCCGCATCGTGATCGAGCCTTTCGACCCGGCGTGCGTGCAGCCGTCGTCGGTCGACCTGCACCTCGACCGCTACTTCCGAGTGTTCCGCAACCACACGATGGGCCACATCGACGTGAGGCAGAACCTCGAGGAGCTCACCGAACTGGTCGAGCTGTCCGAGGCGGACGTGCCCTTCATCCTCCACCCGGGCGAGTTCGTCCTCGGTTCCACCTCCGAGCGGGTCGCGGTTCCCGACGATCTCGTCGCCCGCCTCGAGGGCAAGTCGAGCCTCGGGCGCCTGGGGCTCCTCATCCACTCGACCGCCGGTTTCGTCGACGCCGGCTGGGACGGACAGCTCACCCTCGAGTTGTCCAACGTCGCCAGCCTGCCGATCACTCTCTACCCGGGCATGAAGATCGGCCAGATCTCCTTCATCCGGATGACCACGCCCGCCGACCAGCCCTATGGCACGGGCGCCCTCGGCTCGAAGTACCAGGGACAGGTCGGGCCCCGGCCGAGCCGCTACTGGGAGAACTTCACCGGGGACTGACCGACCCGAGGGGTTGGGCCCTCAGGCCTCGGAGTGCTCGGTGTTGATCTTCTTCACCATGTCCTGACGGTGCTGGTACCGCTCGAGGCGGGGTCGCTGCAGGATCTGGTCGATGTGGCCGGCGATCTCAGCCGCGTCGGCGGGCATGGTGATGAACCCGTCGACCCCGGCCTCCCAGGCGAACACCCGTCGGTTGGTGCCCGACGCCAGCAGCATCACCGCGGTGCGACGCACGTGGGTGTGGTCGCTGTGGCGGATCGAGTCGAGCTGTTTGAGCGCGGAGCTCTCCTCGCCGCTGGTCCCGACGAGGACCACACACCCATAGAGCGTGTCACGGAGCTCCGACACCACGTCGGCCAGCGGCACGGTCTCGGTCTGGTAGGTGTAGGTGGCCAGCAGCCCCGCGTAGACGCGACAGGCTGCTTCGTCGTTGCCGGCGATCAGGAGCCGTCGTGGCGGAGGCCCGTCGTCGCCGTCCACCGAATCAGTTCTCTGCCTCTTCAGCAACCAGATCCCCCAGCTTCTCGCCCGTCTCGATGGCCTCGAGGAGGTGCATGGCGATGTCGGCGACCTGGACTTCATCGTCCTCTTTGCCAGCCGCCTTCACGCCGTCGTCGATCATGATGTAGCAGAACGGGCAGGCGGTGGCGACGCGACTCGCTCCGGTGGCGATCAGCTCCTCGGAGCGTTCGTCGTTCACCTTCTTGCCGATGTTCTCTTCCATGAACATGCGGGCACCACCGGCGCCACAGCACATGCCCTTGGTGCCGTTGCGCTCGGCCTCGACGATCTGGATTCCGCCGAGCGATCCGATGACGTTGCGCGGCGACATGTAGACGTCGTTGTGCCGACCGAGGTAGCAGGAGTCGTGGTAGACGACCCGCTCGTCGAGCCGGGCGGTGGACATGTCGAGCTTGCCGGTGTCGATCAGCCACTCAAGGAACTGGCTGTGGTGCACGACCTCGTAGTGCCCGCCGAGCTGGGGGTACTCGTTCATGAGGGTGTTGAAGCAGTGCGGACACTGGGTGATGATCTTCTTCACGCCCATGCCGTCGAGGGTCTCGACGTTCTGCATGGCGAGCATCTGGAAGATGTACTCGTTGCCCGAGCGGCGGGCGGGGTCGCCGGTGCACATCTCGGACGGACCGAGGATGGCGAAGTCGACGCCGGCACGCTGCATGAGCTTGGCCATCGCCTGGGAGACCTTGCGGTTCTTGTCGTCGAACGACCCGGCACAGCCGACCCAGTAGAGGTACTCGTGGTCGAAGGCGTCGGACGGGTCGAGCACCTCGACACCTTCGAGGTCCTTGGCCCAGTCGGCCCGCTCCGACTGGCTCATACCCCACGGGTTGCCGGAGTTCTCCATGCCTCGGTAGGCGCCACCGAGCTCGGTGGGGAAGTTCGACTCCATCAGGGACAGGTAACGCCGCATGTCGAGGATCTTGTCGAGGATCTCGATGTTGACCGGGCAGATCTCGTCGCAGGCCTTGCAGGTGGTGCAGGCCCACACCTCTTCGGGGCTGATGCGCTCGAACAGCGAGTTGGCGCCGATGGTGATCTCGGAGTCGACGCCGATGGGGGGCGAGACCTGGGGGTCGCCGGTGGCGGCCATGACCTCGCCGGTCTTGAGGACGATCTCGCGGGGGTCGAGGGGCTTGCCGGTGGCGTGGGCCGGGCAGACCGAGGTGCAGCGACCGCACATGGTGCAGGCGTCGGTGTCGAGCAGCTGCTTCCAGGTGAAGTCCTCGACGGTGGAGGCACCGAAGCTCTCGAGCTCGGTCTCCATGAGGTTGGGCATCGCCTTCATCGCACCCTTGGGACGCTCGCGGTCGCTGAGGTACATGTTCATCGGCGAGGTGAAGATGTGTCGCAGCATCGTCACCGGGAGGATGATGAGGAAGACGAAGAACGACACGACGTGGAGGATCCACTGCGACTGGTGCCAGCCGGCGAGGTTGTCCCAGCCCTCCACGAGGGTGGCGAGCGGGTAGCCGATGAACGACCAGCCGCGCTCGTACTCGGGCATGCCCTCGAGGGCGATGCGGAACATCTCGGTGGTGAAGCCGGTGACGGCGAGCACGAGCATCGTGCCGAGGATGAGGAGGTGCTCGGGCTTGGACTTGATGCGGATCCGATAGGGCTTCTGGATGTAGCGACGGACGAGGGCCCACACGAGGCCGATGATGAGCGTGAGGCCGGCGAAGTCACCGATGAAGGAATAGACCTGGTAGACGCCGCCGTGGAGGAACTTCAGGTCGGTGGGGAGCTGGTAGTTGATCTCGAGGGTCGCGGTGACCGCCAGCAGGACCAGGAAGCTGAAGTAGATGAGCGAGTGCATGATGCCGGCCGCGGGGTCGCGCAGCAGGGTCTGCATGTAGACGCCGGCGCGGAAGTCGCGGAGCCGGCGGCCCACGTTCTTCTTGGTGGTCTTGCGCTTGTCGGGGGCGCCGCGCTCCCAGTTCTTCATCCGCTGGGAGAACATGACCCCGCCGTAGACGAACAAGATCGGCGTCAGCGTGTAGAACGCCAGCTTCAGCCCGTCGGGAACGTTGACGAAGACCTGGCGGCGCACGTCTTCTTCATGGGTGAAGTCGAAGACGACCGACGCGATCCCCGACACGACGGTGACCGCGGCGATGGCGACACCGATGAAGATGGCGATCTGGTGGGGGCGGACCCGACCCTTGGTCGGCTCTGCTTCGGTTTCGGTGGCGGTGCTCATCGCCGCCGACGGTAGTCGTTGAGCGGCCCGGTATCGAAGCGAAGTTACCGGGTGGTGCTTCCTTTCCGGTTGCTGTCGTTGTTCACGATGGCGAAACAGTCGAGAAACCTTGCCTTCGTAGCTTCGCCGCCATGGACGTCGTTCTGGTGCGCTGGCCCGGTGAGGAGCATCGGCGAGAGGTGCTTCGTCGCACCGGTCGGCCCCGCTTGTTGGTCCTCGAGGAGGACAGCGCACCCCCCACCGATCTCGATCTGCTCGAGGACTGGATCCGCCTCCCTGCCGATGACGGCGACGTGGCGGCTCGGGTGTCGTTGCTCGAACAGCGGGCGGTCGAGCACGGCAGTTCGCTGCCGACCCTCGACGAGGACGGCGTCCTGCGGGTCAACGGTCGGTGGGTGGCGTTGCCGCCGGTCGAGGCTCGACTCACCACGGCGTTGCTCGACCGGTTCGGTGCAGTCGTCAGCCGAGACGCGCTGGCCCGGTCGGGGTGGCCGGAAGGAGCACCCGGGCGCAATGCGCTCGACGTTCACGTCCTGCGGCTGCGTCGGAGGCTCGATCCGCTCGGGTTGGTGATCCGAACGGTGCGGTCGCGGGGCTATGTGCTCGAGATGGGTCCCGACGAGGTTCCTGTCCATGACGCGTCAGATTCCGGTCAGGAAGGGGTGAGCAACGCGTAACACGGAGCACACGACGGCGAAACGGCGGCTCTTTAGGTTCAGCAACCAGTCAGACGAGACGCCCCACCGGGGGCGTCGAGGAGGAGCAATGAGACGTAAACTGTTCGCGGGGACGGGAGTAGTGGGAGGAATCCTCCTGCTCACCGCGTCCCCGGCGTTTGCCCAGGAGGCGGTGGACATCCCGCTCGACGACACGCAGATGATTCTCGACAACATCTTCGTGTTCGTCGCCGCAGTCCTCGTGATCTTCATGCAGGCAGGCTTCGCCCTGGTCGAGGCGGGCCTCACGTCCGCCAAGAACGTGGGCTCGATCCTCATGAAGAACATGATGGACTTCTGCCTCGGTGTGTTGCTGTTCGGCCTGGTCGGCTATCACATCGCCTACAGCGGTGCGAGCGTCATCGGGTTCGACTGGCTGTGGGGTGACTATGCCGCCCCCGGCACGACCGAGTACTCGCTGATGCTGCCCGTGGACTTCCTGTTCCAGGCCGCGTTCGCGGCGGTGGCCGCCACCATCGTCTCCGGTGCTCTCGCCGGACGCGTGAAGTTCAGTGGCTATCTCATCTACACCGCCGTGATCACCGCGATCATCTACCCGATCGTCGTGAACTGGCAGTGGGGCGGCGGCTGGCTCTACGAGCTCGGCTTCGAGGACTTCGCCGGTTCGACCATCGTCCACTCGGTCGGTGCCTGGGCGGCGCTGGCTGCGGTGATCGTGGTCGGGCCACGCCTCGGTAAGTACGGCCCCGACGGCAAGCCTCGGGCGATCCCGGGCCACAACCTGGTCCTGGCCATCACCGGTGTGTTCATCCTGTTCGTCGGTTGGTTCGGCTTCAACCCCGGTTCGCAGCTCGCGGCCGACGTCGAGGTTCCCCGCATCGCGGTGAACACGATGATGGCCGCCGCCGGCGGTGGGTTCACCGCACTCATCACCAGCTGGTTCATCTTCAAGAAGCCTGATGTGTCGATGGTCGGCAACGGCATCCTCGCCGGTCTGGTGTCGATCACCGCCGGTGCGTGGGCCCTCGACGGGTGGACCTCCACCCTCGCTGGTCTCATCGGTGGTGTCATCGTGGTCGTCTCGGTCCTCGGGTTCGAGAAGATCAAGATCGACGATCCGGTCGGTGCCATCTCGGTCCACGGTGTCTGTGGCGCCTGGGGCACCATTGCTGTCGGTCTGTTCGCCAACGGCAACGCTCCGTTCCTCGACGAGGGCCTCGAGGGCCTGTTCTTCGGGGGCGGTGCCGAGCTGCTGGTCAACCAGATCATCGGTGTCGTCGCCGTGTTCGCCTTCGTGATGGTCGTCGGCCTCATCCTGTTCTCGGCGCTCAAGGCCGCCGGAGTTCTCCGGGTCGATCCCGAACACGAGATCGAAGGTCTCGACGTCACCGAGTTCGGTGCGCCGGGCTACGGCTCCGATGTCCTCGCCTCCCTCACCAGCCCGTCGGCACCGTAGGAGGTTCCTGACATGCAACTCATCACCGCCATCATCAAGCCCCACATGATCGACGAGGTGAAGACCGCTCTCCGCACTGCCGGAGTGCAGGGAATCACCGTGACCGAGGTGAAGGGATTCGGCCGCCAGGGCGGCCACACCGAGACCTACCGAGGTGCGGAGTACAAGGTCGACTTCGTTCCCAAGGTCAAGCTCGAGATCGTCGTCGATGATCCGGCCGTGGACGGGGTGGTCACCGCCATCACCGAATCCGCCCGGACCGACAAGATCGGCGACGGCAAGATCTGGGTCACCCCGGTCGGATCCCTCGTTCGGATCCGCACCGGCGAGATGGGAGCCGACGCGGTCTGACCGGACAGGTTCCTCCATGTCCGGGGCGGTAGTCCCCGGGTAGCGCACGGCACGGGGTGTGGGTCATCGCTGATCCACACCCCGTGTGCGCGTCCGTGCCGAGGCGGCGCGCGCTTTTCCTGAGGAACTCAGGCGAGCCCTCAACGAGGTGGGGGAGGGGCCGATGGCGGAACAGTGATGTTCTTGGACGTGCGGCCGTGGTCGGGGCCGCTTCTCCTGGTGGTTCTGGTCGCACTGATGGTGTCGTTCGCCCCCACGGCGGGTGCGGTCGATCACCTGAACCCCGTGGTGGCCGAGGATGCCCCGGACCCCCACGTCCTCAGCGACGACGGGGTCTACTGGGTGTACACGACCGAGAACGCGAGGGGGAACGTCCCCACCCGGGTCTCGACCGACCTGGTCAACTGGTCCTACACCGGCGACGCACTTCCCCAGCTCGGCTCCTGGGCCGAGACGGGACATACGTGGGCCCCGTCGGTACACAAGACGCCGAGCGGTGGGTATGTCCTCTACTACACGGCCCGAGTCCGCGGCACGACCCGCCAGTGCATCGGTCGCGCCACCGCGAGCCACCCGGCGGGTCCCTTCGTCGACTGGTGGGACACTCCGATCGTGTGCCAGGGCGGGCGCGCCGGATCGATCGACCCCTTCGTCTTCACCCACGGCGGCACGCAGTACCTCCTGTGGAAGTCCGAAGACAACGCGATGGGACGCGACACCCATCTGTGGGGCATCCGTCTGAACGCCTCGGGCACCCATCTGGTCGGTCAGGCCCAGAACCTGCTCGTGGGCGACCGGGAGTGGGAGCGGCCGGTGATCGAGAACCCGGCCATGATCGAGGCGGGCGGGAAGTTCACGCTCTTCTACTCGGCCAGCAAGTGGAAGTCGGATCTCTATGCGATCGGCTACGCCACCTGTGACACCCCGCTCGGCCCGTGCCAGAAGCAGACGACGGATCGACCGATGGTCGGCTCGACCGGCACCGTGGTCGGACCGGGTGGGCAGGCGACGTTCGTCGACGCCTCCGGTCAGGCGTGGCTGGCCTATCACGCGTGGACCAACGGCCCTCCCGGGTACTCCAACGGCAGCGTCCGCTCGTTGCACGTCGACCGGCTCTCGTTCCAGGGCACCACGCCCCAGTTCCACGGCCCCACTCAGGGCGGCGTCCTCGCCACCTCGGCGGTCGGTGTCGCCGAAGGCCCCGGTGGTTTCTGGACGGTCTTCGTCGACGGCCGGGTCGTGGCCAACGACGGTGTGCCCCATCACGGCGACATGGCGGACCACCCGCTCAACCGACCGATCGTGGGGATGGCGGCCACGCCCTCGGGGGATGGCTACTGGTTGGTGGCATCGGATGGTGGGATCTTCTCGTTTGGTGATGCGGCGTTCTATGGGTCGACGGGGGCGATGCGGTTGAATCGGCCGATTGTGGGGATGGCGTCGTCTCCGTCGGGTCGTGGGTATTGGTTGGTGGCCTCCGATGGTGGGGTGTTCACCTTCGGCGACGCCGTGTTCCAGGGCTCCGCGACCAACTCGGGGAGCCACCAACCGATCACCGCGCTGGTGCGACGGCCGGGTGGCGGCTACTCGATGGTCAACGCCTCGGGAGCAGTCTTCTCCTTCGGGGACTGAGGACCTTCCTCGCACCGGCTTTTCCTCAACGAGCGGTCTCGACGGCCGACGACTCCGCCGTGACCATCACCGACGCTGCCCCCACCACCTCTCCGGTGCCCCCCGCTCTACGGGTCGCGTCGAGCGCGGCGTCGTCCCCGGGTCCGGCCGCTGAGGGCCCCACCCCGAGCGGTCTGTTGTCGTGGTTGCCCACCAACCGGGTGCTCGGCCCCTCCGCCTTCGCCGCCCGTCACCGCATCGTGGCCACCGCCGCGTGGCTGCAGGTCCCGTTCCTGTTCGCCATCGGGTTCGTCAACGCCGAGCTCAACGGTTGGACCATCGCCTCGATCCTCGCCGTCCAGGCCGGAGCGGCCTCCGCCACCCTGCTCCGCAACCAGCAGGCGAAGGCCATCGCCGCGTCGGTCACCCTCTTCGGGGCATCGGCGGTGCTGATCTACCTGTCCGGGGGCATGATCGAAGCCCACCTCCACATCTTTGCCATGTTGCCTTTCGTGGCGCTGTACCAGGACTGGCGGCCCCTCGTCGCCTCGGTGGTGTTCGTCGTCGTCCACCACGTCGGCGTGAGCCTGATCGACCCCGAGGGCGCGTTCGACCACCATGCCGCCCAGGCCAATCCCCTCCTGTGGGCGCTCATCCATGCGGCTGCGGTCGTGATCACCGTCGTGGGTCTGCTCGCCCTGTGGAAGGTGATGGAGGAGTCGGCCCGAGAGACCGTGCGGGCCATGGAGTCCGCCGAGCGGGAGCGTCGCCGCGGGGCCGAAGCAGCCGAGCGCTACGCCCGTGCTCTCACCGGCCAGGCCAGTGGCCTCACCGGGCTGTCCCGCCGGGTGGGTGAGGTGGCGAGCGTGGTGCAGGACACCCAGCACGGTTCGACCGAGCGGCTGCACCGACTGTCGCAACGGTCGGTCGAGGCGGGCGAGGCCAACGAGACGACCCGACGCCTCGTGGGCCGGAGCTCGGACGCGATGGGCGATCTGCAGGAGCGGTCCGACGCCATCGAGACGCTGATGGGTCTGCTGTCGGAGGTGGCGGAGCGCACCAAGCTCCTCGCCCTCAATGCCACGATCGAGGCGTCACGGGCCGGTGCGGCCGGGCGTGGGTTCGCGGTGGTGGCGAGCGAGGTCCGCGACCTGGCCGACCAGTCCGCCGACGCGGTGAACCAGGTGCGCGACATGCTCGGCGCGATCCGCGCCGGCACCGACACGACCGTCGAGGCGCTGACCGAGGTCCACCGCGCCGTCGACGGTGTGCAGGCCGTCCAACATCAGGTCGTCGAGGTGGCAAGCGACGAGTCGGCCGCCTCGGAGGTGCTCGCCACCCAGGTGGCCGAGCTCACCCGGCTCGCCGGGGAGCTGGCCACCGCGGCCGACGGTCTCGATCAGCTCTCGAGGGACCGCCGGTAGACCCGGATCGCGAGGGGGAAGCACACCGCGATGATGCCGACGATCCAGAGGGCGGTGTAGAGGCCGGGGTTGGCGATCGACCACGGGTCGCCGGGTTGCAGCGGTGTGTTGGGGTTGCCGAAGTACTGACGGAGCGCGTCGGCGAGGGTGGTGATCGGGTTCCACTGGGCGATGGTGCGCAAGGGCTCGGGCATGAAGGTCACCGGCACGAAGGTGCTGGCGATGAAGGTCATGGGGAAGAGGGCGACGAAACCGACGCCCATGACGCCTTCGGGAGTGGGGACGAGGCTTCCGAGGAGCACGCCGATCCACACCATGGCGAAGGCGAAGGCGATCATCAACGCGTAGGCGAGCACCGCGTCGAGCAGGCTGCCCCGGATGCGCCAGCCGACGATGAAGCCGACGATCGACATGATCATGATCGGCAACAGCGCCTTCAGGATGTTGGCCACGGCATGGCCGCCGAGCACCGCCCCCGTGGCGATCGGCAGGGAGCGGAACCGGTCGACGATCTGGTTCTTGCGGTCGTTGGCCAGGCTCATGGCGACACCGAAGGCGGTGAACACGAGCGTCTGGGCGAAGATGCCGCCCATGA
The DNA here is from genome assembly GCA_007121465.1 of Acidimicrobiales bacterium. Classification (GTDB taxonomy): domain Bacteria; phylum Actinomycetota; class Acidimicrobiia; order Acidimicrobiales; family SKKL01; genus SKKL01. Next base: position 13,243 of record SKKL01000300.1, read on the forward strand.
GGAACTCCCGGTACTCGCCACCGCCGGGCACGTCGATGGCGCCGCCGAACACGAAGGCGAACAACAGCACGAACATGATCGGCTGGATGGTGGCGTCGCTGAGCTGCTCGGGCTGACGCTTCATGTGCACCAGGCCGCGCCGGGCGACGACCCAGGCGTCGTGGGCCAGGCCCTTCGGACGGTGCAGGGCGGCTTCGCGGTCGTCGGCGATGATGGCGTCGACGTCGGGAGCGATGCGGTCGGTGGTGGATGCGGGAGTAGGCGTGGTCGTCATGACAGGACCTCCTGGGCCGAGACGGCGGTGTGGGTCTCGGTGTCGTTCTCGTGGTCGGGGTCGATGGGCATGCCGGTGAGGGTGAGGAACACTTCGTCGAGGGTGGGCTGGTGGACGCCGAGGTCGTCGACGCCGATGCCGGCGTCGGCGAGACGCCCCGCCGCGGTGGCGAGGGCCCGGGTGCCGTCGTTCGTGGGAGCCGTCGCCGAGCGCCCCGCGGTGTCGACGAGAGGCGGGGCGCCGGTGGCCTCGGTGAGGATGGCGACGGCGGCGTCGAGGTGGGCGGGGTCGGACACGACGAGCCCGATCTGGTCGCCACCCACCTGGCGCTTGAGGCTGCGGGCGTCACCTCGTGCGATGACCGCCCCGTGGTCGACGACGAAGATGTCGTCGGCGAGCCGGTCGGCCTCCTCGAGGTACTGGGTGGTGAGCAGGATGGTGGTGCCCTGGGCGACCAGCCGGTCGAGCACGGCCCACAGGTCGTTGCGGGCCCGCGGGTCGAGACCGGTGGTCGGTTCGTCGAGGAACAACACCTGGGGGTGGGCCACGAGGGTGCCGGCGATGTCGAGGCGCCGCCGCATGCCGCCCGAGTAGCCGTCGACCGTGCGGTCGGCGGCGTCTTCGAGGCTGAACTGGCGGAGCAGCTCGGCGGCGCGCGTCTTGGCCTCCCGGCGGGGGAGTTGGTGGAGCTCGCCGATCATGACGAGGTTCTCCCGGCCGGTGAGGATCGGGTCGACGGTGGCGTCCTGGGCGGTGAGGCCGATCCGGCGCCGCACCTCGTGGGGGTGGGTGCGGACGTCGAAACCGGCGACTGTGCCTGAGCCCTCGTCGGGTTCGGTGAGGGTGGTGAGGATCCGGACGGCGGTGGTCTTGCCGGCGCCGTTGGGTCCGAGGATGGCGGTGATGGTGCCGGTGGGTACTTCCACGTCGACACCGCCGAGCGCCACGGTCTCGCCGTAGCGCTTCACGAGGCCGCGGGCCTCGACTGCGTTCTGGGTCATGAGGGGTTCCTGTTCGAGCGAAGAGTGGACACTACGTCCGGCCGATCACCGGAGGGCAGCGAATTCCGTTCTACGACTTCATGTTCACTTGAAGTCAAGAGATGTGACGGACGTCTCGACCGAGCGCGTCCGGCATCGGGTTGGACGCCTGGGGGGCATCCAACTCATCGCTCGGAGCGTAGGAACTCCTACGGCCAGGATCCGGCCGCTGGGGTCGTTGGGGCTGAGGGTCGGTCAGCCCTGCTTGGCGCGCTTGGCGGCCCGGGCGCGAGCCGACTGACCCGGACGCTTGGGGCCGCCGCCGCGACCGTTGCGCTGACCGCCGTTGCGCTGGCCACCGTTGCCCCGACCGCCTCCACCCTGGCCTCGTCCGCCCTGGCGGTTGCCTTGGGGTCGGTCGTCGTGGCGCTCGGGAGCGGGCTTGGGAGCTTCACGCACCGGTCCGAGGAGAGCGAGATCGGGTTGGTCGACACCCTGGGGGAGCCCGATGATGCGCTGCATCTTGCGGACGTCCTTCACCTGCTCGCCCGGGACCAGCGACACGACGAGACCGACCTCGCCGGCGCGCCCGGTCCGACCCGAGCGGTGCACGTAGTCCTTGTGGTCGGCGGGGACGTCGTAGTGCAGGACGCAGGCCACTTGGTCGACGTGGATGCCACGGGCGGCGACGTCGGTGGCGACGAGGGCCTGGACCTTGCTGGAGGTGAACTGGGCGAGAGCCCGCTCACGCTGACCCTGGGACCGGTCGCCGTGGATCGCCGCGGCCGAGATGCCCTCGCGGGCCAGCTGCTTGGCGAGACGGTCGGCGCCGCGGCGGGTGCGGCAGAACACGATGGCGGGCCACTCGGCGGACACGATCTTGGCGGTGACGGCGAGCCTGTCCTCCCGCTCGACCTTCCAGAACTCGTGGCGGTTGGCCGGGGCGTCCTCGTCGACGACGTGCTCGTGGCGCACCGGGTCCTTCTGGTAGCGCTTGATGAGCACGTTGACGTCGCCGTCGAGGGTGGCGGAGAAGAGAAGGGTCTGACGGTCCGGCCGGGTGCGGTCGAGGAGGCGCTTGACCTCGGGGAGGAACCCCATGTCAGCCATGCGGTCGGCTTCGTCGAGCACGACCATCTCGACCGCGTCGAGGTGGATCTGCCCCTGGTTGACGAGGTCGGCGAGGCGGCCGGGGCAGGCGACGGCGATGTCGACACCCTTGCCCAGCGCCTTGAGCTGGTTGCCGAAGCCGACGCCGCCGAAGAAGGTCGCGACCGACGGGCCCTTGGAGCCGGCGAGGGCCCGGAGCTCCTCGGCCACCTGGGTGGCGAGCTCGCGGGTCGGCACGAGCACGAGGGCGCGGGGTCGGCGCGGATCGGATCGGGGGACACCGGCGACGAGGGGGATACCGAAGGCGATGGTCTTGCCCGACCCGGTGGGGGCCTTGCCGCACACGTCGCGCCCGGCGAGGGCGTCGGCGACGGTGGCGACCTGGATGGGGAACGCGTCGAGGATGCCGCGCTCGGAGAGGCGGTCGACGATTCCGGCGGGGACGCCGAGCTCGGCGAAGGTGGTGGCGTCGGCGGCGCGCTCGCGCGCGGCGGCCGTGGGTGCTGACATCAGGGGGTTGCTCCGTTCGGGGGATGGCCTCGAGCGGGCTGTCCCGAACGTGACCCGTCGGCGATGGCCGACTGCCCGGTGA
>SKKL01000105.1 GCA_007121465.1 Acidimicrobiales bacterium
GCTGCTCCTCCCACCACCGGGTGACCTCGGGGCCGCACCGGTAAGCCGCGGTCATCGACTCCCCGGCTCGGCGCAGGGTCTCGGGATCGAGACGTCCGACCCGAATGTGGTCGGCCTCCAGCGCAGCGGCAACCGAGCTCCACACAGCGGTGTCGGGGGGCAGGGGAATCGACCCGATCTGGCGGGCCGACAGCTTCAGCGCAGCGGCCGACCGCGCCGCTCCCAGGTGGGTCGCCCGAGCCCAGGCGCTCACCGGTGGCGCGAGGAGGACGGCAAGGACTCGCCACAGGTCCCTACCCGTCGCGTGGACGGCGATGAGAGGCGTGGAGGGGATCATCACGCCCTCGGGGTCAGCCGCCGCCTCGATCACCCGAGTCTGGGTGGCGACGACAACCTTGGGTCGCAGCCGGGCGTCGACCCACCGGCCGAGCGACGACGCGGGATCGAGCCGATCGAGGTCGACCGCCGGCCGACGCCACTGCTGCTTGGCGATACGGGCCGACTTCTGCCCCCAGTGCACCACGCCCGGATCGACCAGGCCGGTGGTGACGAGCGGGGCCCACCGCCTCGTGCCGGCCTCGGGCATCTCCTCGACCAGGGCGGCCAACCCGTAGTACTCGTCCCGGAAGCCGGCGGTGGCCGCGCCCAGCTCGCCGACGGTGCCGTGCTGGCCGAGCTCCACGCCAGGAATGCCGAGCGCGGGTGCCGCCAGGTGCCCCCAGGTGTCGCGGGCGACGAGCTCGTCGGAGTCGACGATGGTCGACGGGAGCGGGGACCACCCCTCCCCGACCCACCGGCGGAACGGACGCCGGCGGGGGCCCGACCGGTCGAGGATCACCGCGCACACCTGCACCTGGGCATCGGGAAACACGAGATCGGGGCACACCCACAACCCGTCGAGGGTGGCGAGTTCGAGGACCCGTCGCCGGGCGGGAGCCGCATCTCGGGCGGACAGGAACGACATCGGCATGATGAACGCCACCCGTCCCGTCGGCGCCGCCATCTCACAGGCCGCCACGAGGAACAGCGACGACGTGTCCGTGTAGCCGCGGACCAGGTCGCCGTACCGGGACACCACCGCGGCACGTTCGGACCCTGCCCACGCGGTCTCGGCGAGGAGCTGCCCACGGAACGGCGGGTTGCCGATCACCAGGTCGAATCCGTCCTCGGGCGCATCGGGCCAGGCTCCGAGGCCATCGAGCAGCGTGTCGGAGCGGAGCCACCGGGCATCACCACTGGCTCCGACCGGCGTGGCGGGCAGCTCGAGGTCTCCTGCCCAGCCTCGGGCACCCGATGCGCTCATCGCGGCGTCGAGCAGCTGACCATCACCGGCGGCGGGATCACACACCGTGCGGGGAGACCGACCGTCAGCGGTGGCGACCTCGACGAGGCGGTGGGCGATCGACGACGGGGTGTAGACCGCTCCGAACGAACGACGCCGGTCGGGACCCATCGCCGCGACTGTAGGGGGTCATCTGCTGCAGGGACGGCGACCCCGAGTCCTCGATGGTCAGTCGTCGCCCTCGGGCGCCTCGCCGTCGCCGGGATCGGGATCGGGAGGCTCGGCTCCCGGGGCGAAGACGACGATCTCGGTGCCGATCATGCCGGGAGCCGGCGAGTAGCCGGGACCCGACACCGAGGTGATGGTGAACGTCGCCTGGTCATAGGTGTCCTTGCTCATGTTCCACCGGACCATCTGGCAGGTGCCCGCGGAGTCGGTCGTGCACGAGGTGGTGGTCTGGCCCCCACCCCCACTCGGGCTCCAGAAGCCACTGATCACGACGCCTTCCTTGGCCAGACCGGACCCGCTGGCGAGGAAGTCGATCCGGGCCCGCCAGTTGTTGCCCTGTTCGTCGGCGGACACCGTCGGTGCCTCGATCTGCACCAGCACCGAGTCGGGGGGCGGCTCGGTGGGCTGGGGGCCTTCCCCGGGGCCGGTCGTGGTCGTGGCACCGGGAGGCGACGCGTCGAGGTCGGGCATGCCGATACGGTCGCTGCTCGATTCCAGGTACTCGGTCTCGGAGCCCTGGAGGGCGTCGACGCTGGCGACCAGGACGAGGCCGAAGAGAGCGACGAGCAGCGCGTACTCGACCAGAGTGGCTCCTCGATCTGACGCTCGGCGTCGGAGGGATCTCCACCGGGTGCTCAAAAGACTCATCGCCATCACCTCGTCAGGAACACGAATCGATTGGCACCGATCGCGGTCGGCGCGTCGGCGTCACCGAGGCCTCCCGGGAGCATGCCGTCGGGGAAGGCCCACACGGTGGTGCCGGCGATCGACCCGGGTATCTGTGAGCGGCCCTCACCGAAGCCCGGGTCGTGAGCGGTGCAGTTTCCCGACCCCTGACCGACACACAGCTGCTGGATGAAGATGGCCCGGAACCGCTCGACTCCACACTCGGAGGAGCCGTTCGGGTCACACCCGGGGAGGAACTCGGGGACGTAGCCGAAGCGGGGCGTGTACTGGATGTCCCACAGGTCCGGCGAGTCGGTGTCAGTCGAGTTCACCCGGAACACCGGATCCGAACACAGACCGCCACACGTGCTCGGCTCGCCCTGGGTGATTCCGTAGTTCGAGCCCCACTCTTGGCCGATGTAGTGCGTGAAGCACCGATCGAGCAGGGCGATCATGACCTCTGCGTCTGTGGATCCGGCCAGCGCATCGACCACCAGCGTACGGAAGGTGTCGCGCTGGTCGGGCGTGGAGAAGTTGGGCTGGAGCCCGCTGAGGTCGGTGCGGGGAGCACCGCTCTCATGGACGAAGTTCGACCGCTGACAGGACTGGGGAACCGACCCGGACAGGTCGTCGGGGATGAAGTTCCACAGCGGGTTGTCGTCGACGGTGCGGGCCCCGAAGTTCACCGTGCGGGGTGACACGCCGGCGGGTCGGTCGGGACCGGCGAACAGGTTGGCGGCCTGGCGGGTGAGGCGTCCGTACTCGCCGTCAGGATAGGTGACCGCAGGGTTGCCGGGTCCGGAGATCATGCCCGAGGCCACGCTTCCGGCCAGGTTCCCGGTCTCGGTCCGCATCCAGTTGGGAGGTCCAGCCGGACCGATGCCGGTCGGGCAGAGCTCAAACTCCCCACGGCGGTCTCCGAAGTACCGACCGATGTCGTGGTCGGCCCCCATGGCCAGGTTCTGGCCGAATCGGTTCGACCCACCACCCACGTTGCAGCTCTGGGGCTCCTGGTAGAAGGACATGTTCAGATAGCCGAAGTTTCCGCTGTCCGCGCCCGAGCACGGGTCAGAGGCAAGGCCCGCGGGTGGCTCGCCCGGACAGATGTAGCCCCCACCCCCGCCGAGCGACGGGATACCGAAGGGCAACACGTTGCCGAACCCCGCCCCCTGCAGCTCGGCGATGGCGAACGCCGAGTGGGTGTAGCTGTCCTGGCCCAGGATTCGAGCGAAGTAGGTGTCGTACTCCTGGTCGGGGATTCGGACCCTCACCTGGTTGCCTGCCGAGGACACCGATACGCAGTTCGAGCCGGTCACCGGCTGGGCGAGCGCTCCCGGATCCCCCGCACAGGAGTCCCAGTTCAGTTCGCCCGGATCCACCCCGAGGCTCTGTTCGGCGTAGTCGATCGCCACCGAGGCGACCTGGCCATGGTTCGGCAGCTCTTGGGCCGCTGCGAGTGCACCCATATCGGCTGACGACTGGTCCTGGCGGCGTTCGTTGTAGAGGCCGCCCAGGTCGACGGCGAACGCGGCGAACCCGAGAAGCACCACCAGGGTGAGAGTCGCGACGACGAGGACGACTCCGTCGTCGTCCTGCCTCAGGGTGCGCGGCATCAACTGCACGGAACTCCTCCGGTCGCCGTCGGTGTCCAGCCCGCCTCTTGTTCGATCCGGCCCGTCACCGTCGAGGTCAGCTCGACATCGCTGAGAGCGAAGTCGACGAAACCGGTGAGGGTCGCTGCGGGGCGCCGAACGGTGACGGTCAGCGATTCGCCGACTCCGCCGGTCGCCGACCGAGTCAACGCCACGGTGACGGTGGCATCGGCGTCCATCCGAGCGCAGATCTCCGAGATCAGCGTCCCGGTCTGGTCCGCCTCGTTGCCCGCGTAGTCGACCGCGGCGAGTCGAGCGCCCTCACGCGCGCCGTGGCGGACATCGAGGTGCTGGCCGAAGACCCACCCGAAGTCGATGATGGCGAAGATCAGGAGGAACAGGAAGGGCGCTACTAGGGCGAACTCGACCAGGGCAGCACCCTCGTCGTCGTTTCGGCGTCGCCGAAACGACCGCTTCCTCATCGTGGCTCGTCCGCTCATGGTTCGCCTGTCTCTCCACATCCCTCGCCGGGCTCATATGAACCCGTGCACCTGAGCGAACGACGGAGCGGAATGTGCGGATATGGGCAATTCGGCTCAATCGCCTAGTGCGGACGGCCTATTTGACCGAAATAGCCGCCGACCCTACGCAGAGAATTGGAGCAAACGCTCCGCGTGGTCGTTGCCTGGGTTTCAGGCGTCGACGGTCTCGGGATCCCAGGCGGTGAGGTCGGCGAGGCGGGGATCGTTGGAGAACATCTCGACGATGGCCATGTTGATCCCGACCCGCTTCTGGATCCGCTTGACCTCGAGCTCCTGGTCCCACAGGACGAGGGTCACCACGAGCCCCTCGCCGCCGGCCCGAGCGGTGCGGCCCGAACGGTGCAGGTAGGTCTTGTGGTCCTCGGGCGGGTCGTAGTGCACGACCACCTCGACATCGTCGACGTGAATACCGCGGGCGGCGACATCGGTGGCCACGAGAGCCACCAGCTTGCCCTCCTGGAAGCGGCTGAGAGCCTTCTCCCGGGCGCTCTGGCGGAGGTCACCGTGGATGGCCGCCGCCTCGACGCCTTCCTTCTCGAGGGCCTCGGCCAGTCGGTCGGCGCCGCGTTTGGTCCGGGTGAAGAACATGGTGCGGGTCGAGGATTGGGCGATCGTCGCTGCGACCTTGGCCTTGTCCATCTGGTGGACCTGGACGAAGCGGTGGGTCATCTTGTCGACGGTGTTCGTCTCGGGCTGCACCTCGTGGACCACCGGATCGGTCTGGTAGCGCTTCACCAGTCCGTCGACCATGCCGTCGAGGGTGGCGGAGAAGAGCAACGACTGCTTCACCGACTTGGCGTGCCGCAGCACCCACTCGACCTGGGGCATGAACCCCATGTCGGCCATGCGGTCGGCCTCGTCGATCACGATGTGGCTGACCGCTTCGACGGTCACCTCTCCCCGCTCGATGAGGTCGATCATCCGTCCCGGGGTCGCGACGACGAGGTCGACACCCTTTTTCAGCTTCTTGATCTGGGCGTCGATGTCGGAGCCGCCATAGATGGCGGTGACGGTGAGGTCGCGCGTGGCGGCGAGCTCGGCCAGCTCGTCGCGCACCTGGGTGGCGAGTTCGCGGGTGGGCACGAGCGCGATGCCGGTGGGGCGGCCCGGTTCGGCCTTCTCCAGCTGTTCGATGACGGGGATGCCGAACGCCAGCGTCTTGCCGGAGCCGGTCTTGGCCTTGCCACAGATGTCGCGGCCGGAGAGGCCGTCGGGGATCGACATGGCCTGGATCGGGAACGCGGTGATGATGCCCCGCGACTCGAGCACGGCGCAGAGATCGCTCGATACGCCGAGCGAAGAGAAGGTGGGTGCCACAGGATGCTCCAGACGGTACGGGGGCCCTCGCCCCACGGATGAAGACACGGTGGGCCTTCTACCGTGCGGGCGAGTGACGCGGACCCGCGGTGGAGACGGCCCTGGAGGGCGGCAGGGGGCCGCTCCCTCGAACCATCACCCTAGCGGAGCAGTGCTCAATCGGGGAGATTGGCCTCGATCGCCGCGACGACGGCCGGGTCGTCGGGTGCGACGAGGGGCCGGAACCGCTCGATCACCTCGCCGTCGGGCGACACCAGGAACTTCTCGAAGTTCCAGGCCACATCGCCCGCCTTGCCCTCGCCGTCGGCCGTCTGGGTCAGCTCCTCGTAGAGGGGGTGCCGTCCCTCGCCGTTGACGTCGATCTTCTCGAACATCGGGAACGTGACGCCATAGGTGGTCGAACAGAACGTGGCGATCTCCTCGGAGGAGCCGGGCTCCTGCTCACCGAACTGGTTGCACGGAAATCCGAGAACGGTGAAGCCGCGGTCGGCATAACGCTCGTGAAGCTGCTCCAGGCCCTCGTACTGCGGGGTGAGCCCACACTTCGAGGCCACGTTCACCATGAGGGCGAGCTTGCCCTTCTGGTCGGCGAGGTTCGGTGTGTCGCCACCGTCGAGAGCGGCGATGGGCGTGTCGTAGAGCGACATGGGTTCCTCCTGCGGAGTCGAGTTGACCAGCAGTCTGCCCGGAACGAGCCTGGTTCCGGCGGTGGTGAACCTCAGCGGGGCCGATGGGCCTCGAGGTCGATCACCTCGACGGGCCGGTTCATCCCCTTCAGACCGATCCGACGAACCGACTCGGCGGGAGCCTCGAGCTCAACCATGTCGACCGGGGCGAGCACTTCGTAGGGGCCGGCGAGGTCGCACAGACGAGCCGCAAGGTTGACCGCCCGGCCGATGTAGTCGTCGCCCTCGAAGAGGATGACGTCGCCGGTGGCCAGACCCGCCCGCAGCGGGAGGATGGACCCACCGGTCTGCATCCGCCGTTCGATCTCGAGGATGGCCTCGACGAGCGGCTCGGTCTCGATGCTGACGATCATGGCGCCGTCACCGAGCCACTTGGCCACCCGCACCCCGTTGAAGCCGGCCACGCCCCGCACCGCGTTGCGGAACAGGGTGAGCACCTCGACCGCCTTCTCGTCGCCTTCGGTGTCGGTCAGGGCCGTGAAGCCCGAGAGGTCGACGAAGGCGAAGCTGCGGCGCACCCGACGGCCGGCCGCACCCGGCTGGTAGGGGGACGGGTCGGTCACACCCCGACCATACAGCGGCACTACCGTCGATCGGTGATGAACCCACTCGATCGCATCCGGGACTGGCCCGTCGACCGGGCCGCCGCCGCCACCGTCGGACCCGACGGGCAGATCTCCACCGCCGGGGAGGCGGCCACCGCGTTCGAATGGGCGAGCATCACCAAGCCACTGGTGGCGACCGCCCTGCTCGTCGCGGTCGAGGACGGCACCCTCGATCTCGACGAGCCCGCCGGTCCGCCGGGGTCCACGATCCGCCACCTCCTCGCTCACGCCTCGGGGCTCGACACCGACACCGACCAGGTGCTCGCCGAGCCCGGAGCCCGGCGGATCTACTCGAACACGGGTTTCGACCTCCTCGGCCGACTTCTCACCGACCGCACCGACATCCCCCTCGCCGACTACGTCGCCGAGGCGGTCCTCGATCCTCTCGGCATGACGGGGACCCGCCTCGGCGATCGGGCGGCCACGGGCGCGACCGGGCCCGTCGACGACCTCGCCCGTTTCGCCGCCGAGCTCCTCGCTCCCACCCCGTCGATCCTCGCCGCTCGCACTCGTGACGAGATGACCCGGGTCGCCTTCCCCGGTCTCGACGGCGTGCTGCCCGGGTTCGGGCTCCAGCAACCGAACGACTGGGGCCTCGGCGTGGAGATCCGGGGTGAGAAGCACCCCCACTGGACCCCCGGCGAGGCCTCCCCTGACACCTTCGGGCACTTCGGTCGGTCCGCGTCTGTCCTGCTCGTCGATCCGTCGGCACCGCTCGCTTTGGTCGTGCTCGGCGACCGACCGTTCGACTCGTGGGCTCCTCCCCTGTGGCGAGAGCTCGGTTCGGCCCTCTACCAGGACCGGTCGACCCCATGACGCCCCCGAGGACGACCCGTTCCGAGGAGAATCTCGATCGAGTCGTCAACACCAGCGAGAATCTGCCGATGGTAGCAATGCTGTGGTGAACCCAGGAGTGGCCCGGTGAGCAGCTTTGCTATTGCACGTGCGCGGCGAGCGCTCCAATCGGCGTTCCTCGACATGGACATGCCCCTGCAGCGGGCGAACAGCGTCACCAACGAGGTGTGGCTCGCCGCTGAGTACGTCATCCGGGTCAACCGACGCCTCGACCCGCGTCTCCGACGCGAAGCGGCACTCGCCCCTCACCTGCCGCCCGAGGTCCGCTATCCCGAGATCGTGGCCTACGGGGGAAAGCCCGGCTCGGACTGGCTGATCCTCAAGCGAGTCCCCGGCGATCCGCTGTCACGTTGCTGGCCCACGATGTCGGCGCTGGAGCGGCGCGAAGCCATCCACCAGCTCGCCGGTGCGCTCCGTGCGCTCCACCGCACGAACACCCCACCGGACCTCCCCGACATCGACACCGACGTTCCCCAGCTGTTGTCGGACCGGACCTTCTCCCCGGTGATGCCGCTCCTCGTCGCCCTCGACCGGCTGCGGGCCAACGAGTTCATCGATCCCGATCTGCTCACCCGGGCCGAAGCACTGGTGTCTGACTCCGCCAAGGCGCTCACTCCCTTCAGCTCCCCCACGCTGGTCCACGGCGACCTCACCTTCGAGAACGTCCTGTGGGACGGGAAGGCCATCACCGCCCTGCTCGACTTCGAGTGGGCCCGATCGGGACCGGCCGACCTCGACCTCGACGTCCTGCTGCGGTTCTGTGCCCTCCCCCACCTCCACGTGGCCGAGGACTACGAACACCTCACCCATCCCGAGGACTATCGCGACGTGCCCTGGTGGTTGGCCGACGACTACCCCGAGCTGTTCACGTTCGCCGACCAGTTCGATCGGGTCCGGCTGTATGCCATCGCCTACGACGTTCGCGACCTGCTGCTCTTCCCGCCGGCCGGGCCGGTCGGTGAGCTCTCCCAGCACCACCCGGTCCACCGGTTGGCGGCGACGGTCAACGGAACGAGCTACCTGGCCCGCCTGGCCGAGGCCCGACCGGTCACGACGCTCTGACCCTGCCTCGGCAGCAGCAACTCAGCGGTCGACGTCGGAGTTCGCATCGTCCGAGCCCGCGTCGTCGGGCCCGATGGGGTCACCCCGATAGGGCGCCTCGTCGACGACGTCACCCGGTCGCCGACGGCCGGTGAGTCCGAACGCCAGTCCGGCACCGATGCCGATCACGCTGACCCAGACGTTCACCCGGATCCCGAGAACGAGGCTGGCCGGATCGACACGAAGCAGCTCGAGTCCGAGTCGAGCGAGGAAGTACCCGGCGACGTACGCCGCGAAGAGCCGACCGGGGCGGAGGCGACCGGTTCGGTCGAGTCGGATGAGCGCCAGGCACAGCACCAGGTTCCACAACGATTCGTAGAGGAACGTGGGATGGAAGGTGGCCGCGTCGAGGTGCTCGGGCGGCCGGCGGGCGGGATCGATCTCGAGGCCCCAGGGAAGGTCGGTGGGACGACCGAAGAGCTCCTGGTTGAACCAGTTCCCCCACCGTCCGATCGCCTGAGCGAGAGGCAACGCCGGGGTGACGGCATCGAGCAGGAGGGGCAGGTTCATCTTCCGGCGATGGGCGACGAACAGCCCGACCGCCACACCCAGAGCGATACCGCCGGGTATGCCGAGACCGCCCTCCCAGATCTTGACCACGTCGCCCCACCGCCCCTCGTAGCGGGGCCAGTCGGTGATGACGTGGTAGATCCGTGCCCCGACCAGTCCGGCGGGGACAGCGAACATGGCGATCGAGACGATGTCTTCGGGGTCGCCACCGCGAGCGGCCCAACGCCGCTGAGCCAACCAGACCGCCGCCACCACCCCGAGGGCGATCATCACCCCGTATCCACGGAGGTCGAGCGGCCCGAGCGACACCGACCCGCTCGACGGAGACGGGATCGAGGCGACGACCGCGGCGGCGACACCTCCCGGCAGTGCGAGCATCACGAACCGAAACCCGCGAGGTCGGTGTCGCCCAGACCGGCGATGCCGGCACTGATCGACCCCACCAGACCACGCACCTCGCCGAGGAGCTGCTCGCAGTAGAAGCGCGAAACGGCAACCTTGGACTCGAGGAACCGCCTCTGGTTCGGATCGAGATCGCCGCCGAGACGGCGCTCGGCCGCGACGGCCTGACGGGCCATGAGCCACCCGCCGGTGGTGACCGCCACCATCCGCAGGTATGGGGTCGCCCCGGCCAGTGCGTCGCGTGGGTCGGCCGCACCGTGGGCCAGAAGCCATTCGGTGGCCTCGGAGGTGGCCTCGATCGCGTCGATCAGCTCGGAACGGGATCGCTCCCATTCCGGGCCGAGCCCGGAGAGCTCGTCGGCCGCGGTCCGGACGCGAGCCAGGTGATCATGCATCACACCACCGCCTCGCATCGGTAGCTTGCGGCCGACGAGATCCATCGCCTGGATCCCGTTGGTACCTTCGTAGATGGGGGCGATGCGGGCATCTCGGTAGTGCTGGGCCACTCCGGTCTCTTCGACATAGCCCATGCCGCCGTGGACCTGGATGGCGAGGGAGGTGACGACGCTGCCGAGGTCGGTGCACCACGCCTTGGAGAGCGGCGTCAGCAGTTCGACCAGCTCGGCGGCTTCGCGCCGCTCCTCGGCATCGGCCGCGTGGCGGGAGCGATCGATCGCGCCGGCGTTGAGATAGATCAGGGCGCGCATGGCATCGATGCCGGCCTTCATGGTGAGGAGCATGCGGCGCACGTCGGGGTGCTCGACGATGGGCGAGCTGGTGCCGGGCGCAGCGCCGGGGGCACGTCCCTGGAGCCGGTCGTTGGCGAAGCCCCAGGTGGGTTGCCACGCCCGTTCGGCCAGCGACAGGCCCTGGACCCCGACCGAGAGCCGGGCATTGTTCATCATCGTGAACATGTAGGACATGCCGGCGTTCTCGTCGCCGATGAGATAGCCGACCGCGCCCTCGCCCTCGCCGAAGGACATGACACAGGTGGGACTGGCACGGATGCCCATCTTGTGCTCCAGCGAGACACAGGACAGGTCGTTGCGCGGTCCGAGAGATCCGTCGGGCTCGACGAGGCGCTCGGGCACGATGAAACAGGAGATCCCCTTGGTCCCCGGAGGCGCATCCGGGGTGCGGGCCAGCACCAGGTGGACGATGTTGCTGGTCAGATCGTGGGCCCCGAAGCTGATGTAGATCTTGGTGCCGTGCAGGCGGTACGTGCCGTCGCCCGCAGGCACCGCCCGGGTACGGAGAGCGCCGACGTCGGAACCGGCCTCGGCCTCGGTGAGACACATCGTGCCCGCCCACTCGCCGGTGATCATCCGGGGGAGGTAGGTCGAACGCTGGTCGGGCGATCCATGGTGCTCGATCAGGTCGATCGCGCCCTGGGTGAGGAGCGGGCACATCGAGAAGGACATGTTCGCCGAGGTGAGCATCTCCTGGATGGCGACGGTGACCAGCCAGGGGAAGCCACCGCCGCCCCACTCGGGGTCGAACGACACTCCACCCCACCCGGCCTCGACGTACCCCTGATACGCCTCGACGAACCCGGGCGGTGTGCGCACCGTTCCGTCGGCCTGGCGGACCGAGCCGATCTCGTCACCCGGCCGGTTGGTCGGGGCGATGACCTCCGCCATGAATCGCCCGGCTTCTCGAACCGCCTCGACGACGGTGTCGGAGTCGACGTGGGCGAACGCGTCGAGTCGGGTCAGGTCGTCGAGCCCGCCGAACTCGGCGAGAGCGAACTCGATGTCGCGCATCGGCGCGGTGTAGTCGGTCGACATCCCACCGACGCTAGCTCCTCGCGTCCTCGGTTCCCGGCGACGCCGACGACGTGCCGACGGACTCGATCGGCGCGGGATCGCTGACGCTCTCGGCGAACTCGAGCGCGGTCTCCTCGGCTCGGCGCCGGCGCTTGTGGCGAGCTCGCTGGGCGTTCACCTCGGCGCCGAGCAAGAGCCCGAGGCCCATGACATAGAGCCAGAGGAGAAGGGTGAGGGCCCCGCCGAGAGCGCCGAGGACCGCATTGGCGTCGTCACTGGCCACCTCGAGATAGATCCGGAAGCCCGCCGCTCCGAGGAGCCACAGGACGGTGGTGACGACCGCCCCGGGCAGGTCCGCCCGCCACGGGGTCGAGTGGTTGGGGGCGAGGTGGAACATCGTGGCAGCCCACCCGACCAGGACGACGAAGACCAGCGGGGGCCGGGCCCAGGTCCACAGGGTGACGAACACCTGCCCGAGTCCGATGCGGTCGGCCAGCTCCGGCCCCTGACCGAACAGCGGCCCGAGCACGACCATGGCCATCACCAACGCCCCCATGACCAACGAACCGCCTGCGAGGGCGAGCGCGAGGAGTCGGGTCCGGATCAGTCCACGGGTCTCGGGGACGTCATAGACCACGTCCAGGGCCTTCACCACCGAGTTGAATCCCCTCGATGCGGTGTAGATGGTGAGCAGGACGCCCACGCCGAGGAGTCCGGTGTTCGATTCGGTGAAGAGCCGTTCGACCGCGTCGACGATGGGTCCGGCGTCGGCGCCGAGCGCCGCTTCGAGTGCTTCGATCAGGGCGTCGCGGACTCGTGCCGCGGCGTTCTCCCCGACGATCGCGTCGAGCGAACCAAGGGCCGACGCGATCGCCAGGATCGCCGGGAAGATGCTGAGCACGGCATAGAACGCGACCTCGGCAGCGAGGCCGGTGACCCGATGCTCCTGAACTGCCCCGCTGTACTCGCGACCGTGATCGATGACCGGGCCCAGCCGCGGGTTCTCGTTGATCTCCTGTGCCGTGTCGGTCGCACGCGATCGGATGTCGGAGAAGGCGCCCACCCTCCTACGGTCGCACACTCCGACCAACGGGGCGTCAACGAAGGGTGGCGTTGCCCCGCTCGGGGAGGAGGATCCAGGTGCGTCCCGGCTCGAGTCGGATCGGCTCGCCGTCCGAGTCGAGCCAGCGGGTGGGTGCGGTGGGGGTCGCCTGCTCCCACCGGCCCTCGACGACCTGACCGGCGCTGAGGACCCACAGCGTCCCCGACCCGCTGACGATCGCCTCGGGCGAGCGGGCGTCGGCGGGACTCGGTATGTAGTCGGTGAAGCGCACCACGACGTTCTGCGGAGCGATCTGGGCGCCTCCGACCACGGTGTGAGGCCGGCCGTCCTGGGTGCGGGCCCAGCCGTTGCGACCCGGATCCCAACTGAAGCCGACCCGAGTCGACCCGTAGGAGACGTCGACGCCACCCGCCGAGCGGGCGCCGGCCCCGATGGGCTCGCCGTCCTCGCGGAACTCGAAGATCGAGACCGGCGGACTCGCACCGGTCGCTCGCGCCCAGAGGCCGGTGGTGCGCGAGAACAGGTTGTGAGGGGCGCGCCGACCCGAGTCGCGGTAGTAGAGGTTCGAGTAGCGGGTGAAGCCCACGTCGATCAGGGGAGACGCGCTGACCGCTCCTCCCACGCCGAGGTTGGCACCCGAGTAGGCGAAGATCGGGGCTCCGAGGTTGGCCAGGATGTGTACATCGGAGGTGCGCGCCGACCGGATGGGGCCGACCGGATCGGCGCCGGTGGACTGATAGAGAGCGGCGAGCCGGGTGAGACCCGATTCCACGAGCTCTTCGATCACGATGTCGGCCTCGGCGAGACCCTGCTGGGGTCGGGCCCCTCCGACGTTGTCGATCTTCACCACGAGGATCGGCCGGGTGGACACCGTTTCGACCTCCAACCCCGTCAGGATCGCCCGGTTGAGGGCCCGGATCCGTTGGTCGATCTCGTCGATCGCCTCGACCAAGGCGTCGCGCTCCAGGCGGGCTGCGGCTGCCTGGTCGCGTCCGGCTCGGAGCTGGTCCTCGGTGTCGGGGATGGAGACCTCGAGCTCGGCGAGGCGGGCGAGCAGGCCGGCGAGCTCGGAGTCGAGCCGGTCGAGGTTGGCGTTGGCCCAGTCGATGACGGACTGATACAGGGCTCGATCGCGCACCCCGTCGATCCCCGAGCTGCCGTCGACCAGTTCCTGGATCATGCTCAAGGCAGCCGGATCACCGGCCATGTAGACCTCGAGGGCGACCGCCCGCCTGACTTCCAGGGGCTCTTCACGGGCGGCCCGCGTATCGAGGATCGTCGACTCGACGTCGGCGAGCTCCTCCACGAGTGCGGCGAGGGCGGCCTCGGTCGCCACCACTGCCTGGTCGGCCGTCTCGAGAGCCGCTTCGGCCTCGACGAGGGCTTCGGTCGCCTGGGCCCGTTCGGCCAACAGCGCCGCGCGGGCCTCGTCGACGTCGGCCTGATCGGCCTGGGCTCCGGTCGGCGCCGGGGACAAGCCAGCGACCGCCAGCGCGACACAACACGACAGGAGCAGGACCCGACGCGCCACGCGTCGGGTCGGCGCGGCCCCGCGGGAGGTGTCGGTCGTTGGGATGTGTCGCTGAACCAAGGGATCCGTCCAACCGGCTGGCTACCCGCAATGGTCAGCTTACCCCTCTGGGTGAGGCACCGCCGGTACCGGCCACGGGGTCAGTCCCTGGCCCGGATCACTCCTGTCGAGCGGCGTGGCGGTCGACCACCGCCGCCCGGACCTGGTCGAGCCCGATCGGAGCCGCCTCGGGTGGGTCGAGCTCGAACGCGTCGACCTCGACGTCGTCCTGATGGACATAGACGGTCGTGCCGCCGTACCACCAATAGGTACGTCCGGAGCCGTCGTCGGAGTCGAAAACGGTGTAGCTGTTCACGTTCCGAACCTAGCAACCGAACGCCCCACACGCCGCCCGGCCCATCCGACCGGGGTCACGCGTGGTGTCGGCCCCGGCTTCGTTCACGTTGGAGAGCGGCGTCGGCTCGCTCGAGTGCCTCGGCCGCGTCGATCCCGGGCTCGACGAGCACCGCGCCGGTACTCACCGAGAGTCGCAGCTCGATCGGGGACGCCACTCCACCCTCGCCGAGAGCGACCGGTGTGCGCATGAGCCACGCCACCCGGTCGACCAACCGACCGAGCGATCGGTTGTCCATGCCGCTCGCGACGAGGACGAACTCGTCTCCCCCGTAGCGCGCCACCATATCGCTGTCGCGCACGGCCGAGCCGAGCCGGGAAGCCACCTCGATGAGTGCGCGATCGCCCGCGCGGTGACCGAAACGGTCGTTCACGGCTCGAAAGTCGTCGACGTCGATGAAGGCAACCGCGACGCCGACGCCCCTCAGCGACGCGTTCGACAAGGCGAGACCCAGACGCTCCTGGAGCAGGACCCGGTTGGGAAGTCCGGTCAAGGAGTCGTGCGTCGCGGCGTGGGCCAGTCGATCCCGCGCCGCTGCGAGATCGGAGATGTCGGTCGCGGTGAGGATGAGCCCGCCGACAGCACGATCGTCGGTGAGGTCCACGACGGTGATGTTCATGGGTCGAGCCTCTCCGTCGGTGGTGACCAACTCCGCCTCGAAGGAGCGGCGTGCGGCCGAACCGACGGCGTCGGCGACCTGGTCGGCGACGGCCAGCACCTTGGACACGGTGACGAAGTCGGTGAACGGGCGGCCGAGGCTGCCTTCGAGGGGATGCCCGAGCAGGGTCGTGAAGGCCCGGTTGGCCCCCCTCACCGTTCCGTCCGGATCAAGGATCAGGGAGATCGTCGGCATCACCTCGAGGACCGCGGTGGCTGCCGCGTCCCCGCCAGCCAGCAGCTCCCAGCGCCGCCGGTCGGTCAGATCTCGGATCCCCAGCACGACCCCCTGGACCGCGTCTCCGCTCAGGAGCGTGCGACCGCGAACCTCGACCCGGCGGTATCCCTCCTGTCGGTCTCTGACCCGGACCTCCACGAGGGTGCCGGCCCGCTTCCCCTGAACACTGTCGAGCGAGGCCATCGCCGTCGCCATGTCGTCGGGGTGCACCAATTCGGTGACGTCACGCCCAGCCAGCTCCGGGAGCGACCAGCCGAAGAGCTCCTCGGCGACGTCGTTGCCCCAGATGAGTCGGCCGTCCACGCCCACCACCACCAGCGCGTCGGGAAGCCCCGAGAGCAAGTCGGGGGGCGCCTCCTCGCGTTCGCGCCCGGGGTCCGCGAGCGGGGACGGTGATGGGTTCGGCGGTGGGGTCGGCGTGTCAGGCATCGGTGGTGGGGACTCGGTGGACTTGCACCGGAGCGATGGGGACCCATCGGCAGATCCGCCAGCCACTTGACAGATCCGCCCCGTCGGGAGGACCGGTGGCGTGTACCGTCGGGATCCTTGGAAGACGACTCCGTCACCCCGGCCTGGCACCTCAGCTGGCACGAGACACAGGTGCAGGGACGCCCGGCCCGCTACGGCGAGGCCGGCACCGGCACGCCGTTCATCTTCTTGCACGGGTGGGGTCTGTCGGACCAGACCTACAAGCGAGCACTCGGCCGTCTCGCCCAGC
>SKKL01000138.1 GCA_007121465.1 Acidimicrobiales bacterium
CACCAGGTACGAGGACCATCTCCGGGCCTGGTTCCTCGCCTACGCACGGGAAGTATCGGATCAGTACGCACGGGAAGGATCGGATCAGCCGGCGACCGAGCCACCGCCCGACGCGGACCGCGATGAGAAGAACGGCGCCGAGCCTTCGTACACGCAGTCATCGCGCAAGGCCCGCTCTCGACGCCACTCCGGCCCCCTCGTCGGCGTTGCCCTGCTCCTGTCCCTTGCACTTGTCGGCGCAGTGCTAGCCCAGCAAGGAAGCAGAACACAGGAACTGATGGAAGGTCCGACCGATCTGAGCGAGATTCCCGCCCAGTGTCCCGAGGAGTTCCGTGGCCTCGACGGGCCGAGGACCCATGAGCTTTTCGCTCTGACCCAGGTCTGGGTGCTTGTCTCAGCCGCCGATTTCGCCCATCCCGATGAGGTGGACGGACTGACTGACGAGGAACGAGAGATGGCGGCCTACTACGAGGCCGATCCGGCACACGTGATCCAGTCTCTACAAGGTGAGACGGTCCGAGGTAGCGAAGTTCCCGAGCGCGCCTTCCTCGGGCGGCAAATGGCTGCCGACACCTTGCGAAGCCTCGAGGCGGGAGACCCGGTTCTGCTTGGCTTCGGCTCCTTCGGCGTCAGCACTGCGATCTCGATCGGCGACAGCGACGTCCGGTTCCTGGGCATGTGCGCCGAGGAGAACTTCGGGCCGCGCCTGGCCGAGATCAACGACTATCTCGAGGCAAATCGCAGCGAGGAGATCGGCAGCAGGTCCGAGCGAGTCATCGAGTTCGCAGCCGACCCCGACGGGATGTTGCTGGAGGCAACCGAATTGATCTACGGGCCCGTCGAACCGGTCGAGTGATCCGATCGGATAGCCCGCCGAGCGGGCTACTCGATGCGGAGGCCGGAGATGGCCCGGGCGATCACCAGCTGCTGGATCTGCTCGGTCCCCTCGAAGATGTCGTAGATCTTGGCGTCGCGGTGGAAGCGCTCGACCGGGTAGTCGGTGACATAGCCGTAGCCGCCGAGGATCTGCATCGCCCGCTCGGTGGTCCACACCGCGACACGACCGGCCTTGAGCTTGGCCATCGAGCCCTCGGCGTGCTTGAACTGGCGCTGCTTGCCGAGCCAGGCCGCCCGCCACACGAGCATGCGGGCGGCGTCGATCTCGGTGGCCATGTCGGCGAGCATGAAGGCGATCGACTGGTTCTGGATGATCGGCCGGCCGAACTGCACGCGCTCCTTGGCGTAGTCGAGCGAGTACTCATAGGCGGCCCGGGCGATGCCGATGGCCTGGGCGCCGACCGCGGGCCGGGTGGCCTCGAAGGTCTGCATGGCGGCCTGGGAGTTGCCCGGCTTGCCCTCACGCACTCGGGCGAGGCGCTCGTCGAGCTTCTCTTTTCCGCCGAGCAGACACGCGCCGGGGATCCGCACATCCTCGAGGATCACCTCGGCGGTGTGGCTGGCCCGGATGCCGTGCTTCTGGAACTTCTGGCCCTGGGACAGACCCTTGATGCCGGGCGGAACGACGAAGCTGGCGTGACCCTTCGATCCGAGCTCGGGATCGACGACTGCGACCACGACGTGGATGTCGGCGATGCCACCGTTGGTGATCCAGGTCTTGGTGCCGTTGAGGACCCACTCGTCGGTGGCCTCGTCATAGACAGCCCGGGTGCGCATGGCGGCAACGTCGGAGCCTGCGTCGGGCTCGGAGGAGCAGAACGCGCCGAGCTTCACGTCGTCGGCGTCGCCGTAGCACTGGGGCACCCACTCCATGACCTGGTCGGAGGTGCCCGAGGCGGCGATTCCCGCGGCGGCGAGGGCGCTGCCCATGATCGACAGGCCGATACCGGCGTCGCCCCAGAACATCTCCTCGAGAGCCACCGGCATGGTGAGCCCCGTGGGGTCGCCCATCATCGCCTGAGCCATGAAGTCCCAGCCGTAGAGGCCGATCTTGGCCGCCTCCTGCACGACCGGCCACGGGAACTCCTCGCGCTCGTCCCACTCCTGAGCTGCGGGGCGGATCACGTCACGGGCGAAGTCGTGGACCCACTGCTGGATCTGCTGCTGGTCGTCGTTCAGGGCGAAGGAGGGGTCAGACACGACGGGACTCTTTCATCGGGAGGGGTGGGGGGGGCACGGGCGAGGTTACCAAGTGGTAGGCCCGTCGGCCCAGCCTACCGACGGTAGGGCTCAGTTTCCCCGTCGGACGGTGGTGCCCGACGGACCGTCGTCGAGCACCCACCCGGCCGCCTGGATCTCGTCACGCAGCCGGTCGGCGGTGGCGAAGTCCTTCGCCGCCCGCGCGTCCTCTCGGGCCTGGGCCTTGGCGACGATCTCCTCGGGGACCTCGTCGGGCTCCTCGGACAGCTCGAGTCCGACCGCTCCACACATCGACCGCACCGCAGCCGAGAGCGGCTCGGCCGACTCGTCGTCGTCCATGTCGAGCGCCTGATGGGCGGCGCGCACCGCTCGGAACACCACGTCGAGCGCGCCGGCGGTGTTGAGATCCTCGTCCATGAGGGCACGGAACTGCTCGATCACCTCGGGAGCCGGGTCGACGTCGGGCAGATCGGCGGTACGGCGGGCGAACGCGTCGAGGCGCGCCACCGCCTGGCGGGCGTCGGCGATGGAGTCCTTGGTGACCTCCATCGGCGACCGGTAGTGCGAGCGCAGCACCAGCATCCGGTAGGCACGGGGATCGGTGTTGGCGACCAGGTCGGGGAGGTTCACGAAGTTGCCGAGCGACTTCGACATCTTCTCGCCCTCGACCTCGACGAAGCCGTTGTGCATCCAGAGCCGGGCGAAGGGCCGACCGATGCCGATGGCCTGGGCCCGCTCGTTCTCGTGGTGGGGGAAGCGCAGGTCGATGCCACCCCCGTGGAGGTCGAAATCGTCGCCGAGCAGCCCGAGGGACATGACGACGCACTCGGTGTGCCACCCGGGCCGGCCGCCACCCCACGGCGACGGCCACGACGGCTCGCCCTCCTTGGACTTCTTCCAGAGCACGAAGTCGACCGGCGAGCGCTTCTCGGCGTTGGCCTCGATGCGGGCACCGGCCTGCAACGACTCGACGTCCTGGCGGGCGAGCTGCCCGTAGCCCTCGATGGTGGACACCTCGAGGTAGACACCGTCGGACAGCTCGTAGGCGTGGCCCCGCTCGATCAGGTCAGCGATGAGATCGACCATCTGGTCGACCCACTCGGTGGCGCGGGGGCTGTGGGTCGGGCGGGCCACCCCGATGGCCTCCATGGCGTCGAACCACTCGGCCTCGTACTGCTCGGCCACGGCGGTGGTCGACCGACCCTCGGCGTTGGCCTTCTCGATGATCTTGTCGTCGATGTCGGTCACGTTCGACACGAAGAAGACCTCGAGCCCGGACCACTCGAGGTAGCGGCGCACCACGTCGAACACGAGCGCCATGCGCCCGTGCCCCACGTGGGGAGGCCCGTAGACCGTGGGGCCACACACGTACATCGAGACCTTTCCCGGGTCGCGAGGTTCGAGGGGCACCGTGGTGCCAGTGGCGGTGTCGTGGAGACGGATCACGGCGACCACGCTAGCCACGGGGGAGACACCGTCGGTTCGCTTTCCGGCGGGCGAGACCCGGCTTGTAGCCTGTGGCACCGTGACTGCCCGGACCGAACGACGCATCCCCGACAAGCCCGCCCTCGACGGACTCGAGGACAAGTGGGATGCCGTATGGGACTCCGAGCACATCTTCCGCTTCGATCGGACCAAGACCCGCGACGAGATCTTCTCGATCGACACGCCGCCGCCCACGGTCAGCGGATCGCTCCACGTCGGGCACGTGTTCAGCTACACCCACACCGACGCCGTGGCCCGCTACCAGCGCATGCGGGGCCGCGAGGTCTTCTACCCGATGGGATGGGACGACAACGGCCTGCCCACCGAGCGACGCGTGCAGAACTACTTCGGGGTCCGGTGCGATCCGTCGTTGCACCACGACCCCGACTTCGAACCACCGGAGAAGCCGGGCAAGGACCAGATCCCCATCTCACGCCCCAACTTCATCGAGCTGTGCCACCGGCTCACCGCCGACGACGAGAAGGCCTTCGAGAACCTGTGGCGCCACCTCGGCCTGTCGGTCGACTGGACCCTCACCTACGCCACCATCGACGACCGCTCCCAGCGGGCCGCCCAGCGGGCGTTCCTCCGCAACCTCGAGCGGGGCGAGGCCTACCAGACCGAGGCGCCGTGCCTGTGGGACGTCACGTTCCGCACCGCCGTCGCCCAGGCCGAGCTCGAAGACCGTGAGCGGCCCGGCGCCTACCACGCCCTCGCCTTCACTCGCAGCGACGGACAGGGCGATGTCGTCATCGAGACGACCCGGCCGGAGCTGTTGCCTGCCTGTGTCGCCCTCGTCGCTCACCCCGACGACGAGCGCTACCAGCCGCTGTTCGGCACGACGGTCACCACTCCCCTCTTCGGGGTCGAGGTGCCAGTGCGGGCCCATGAGCTCGCCGACCCGGAGAAGGGGTCGGGCATCGCCATGATCTGCACCTTCGGCGACACCACCGACGTCACCTGGTGGCGCGAGCTCGACCTCCCGGTGCGGGCGGTGATCGGCTGGGACGGACGCTTCACCCCCGATCCGCCTCCCGGCATCGAGGGACCCGGTGTCGAGGCCTACGCCGAGCTGGCCGGCAAGCCCGTGTTCTCGGCCCAGAAGCGGATCGTCGAGCTGCTGGGCGAGTCGGGAGCGCTCCTCGGCGAGCCCCGCCCCATCTCCCATGCGGTGAAGTTCTTCGAGAAGGGCGACAAGCCCCTCGAGATCGTCACGACCCGCCAGTGGTACATCCGCAACGGCGGTCGCGACGCCGACCTCCGAGAGGCCCTGTTGCGCCGGGGCGACCAGATCGACTGGCACCCCGCCTACATGCGATCTCGGTACGAGTCGTGGGTCAACGGGCTCAACGGCGACTGGCTGATCAGTCGCCAGCGCTTCTTCGGCGTGCCCCTCCCGGTCTGGTACCGCCTCGACGAGCACGGCCAGCCGGTCTACGACTCCCCCCTCGTGCCCGACCAGGCCGCGCTGCCCATCGACCCGTCCGACGACGTGCCGCCCGGCTACACCGAGGAGCAGCGCGGCGCCCCGGGTGGGTTCATCGGCGACCCCGACGTGATGGACACCTGGGCCACCTCCTCGCTCACCCCCCAGATCGCGTGCGGGTGGGAGGAGGACCCCGACCTCTTCGAGCGCACCTACCCGATGGACCTGCGCCCCCAGGCCCACGACATCATCCGCACCTGGCTGTTCTCGACGGTGGTCCGCTCCCACCTCGACCTCGACCAGGTTCCGTGGGCCCACGCAGCCATCTCGGGCTGGGTCCTCGATCCCGACCGCAAGAAGATGTCGAAGTCCAAGGGCAATGTCGTCACCCCTCTCGACCTGCTGGAGCAGTACGGCTCCGACGCCGTCCGCTACTGGGCCGCCTCGGGCCGGCCCGGCACCGACACCGCCTTCGACGACGGGCAGATGAAGATCGGGCGTCGCCTCGCCATCAAGATCCTCAACGCCAGCCGGTTCGCTCTCGGCCTCGGCGGCGACGGCAGCGCTGACCCCGCAGCGATCACCGAGCCACTCGACCGAGCAATGCTCGCCCGCCTCGCCACCCTGGTCGACGAGGCGACACGAGCCTTCGACGACTTCGACTACGCCCGGGCCCTCGAACGCACCGAGTCGTTCTTCTGGAGCTTCTGCGACGACTACCTCGAGCTGGTGAAGGGCCGGGCCTACGGAGCGTTCGGCGACGAGGCCGCTCGCTCGGCCCAGAGCTCCCTCGAGATCGCTCTGTCGACCATGCTCCGGCTGTTCGCCCCGTTCCTGCCCTTCGTGACCGAGGAGGTCTGGTCGTGGTGGCAGGAGGGGTCGGTGCACCGCTCGGACTGGCCGACCGCCGACGCCTTCGGCGACCTTTCCCAGGCTCAGCCCTACCTGCTCGACTTCGCCGGCGAGGCCCTGCGCGAGATCCGCAAGGCCAAGACCGATGCCAAGCGCTCTCTGCGCACCCCGGTCGATCGAGTCGACGTTCGGGCGACGAGCGAGCACCTGGGGATCCTCGACTTGGTGAAACGCGACGTCATGGAAGCCGGCGTCGTCGCCGAGGTGTTCGGCCACGGGGACCCCTCGGCGATCCCACCGAAGGTCACGGTCACGTTGGAACCGGTACCCGAGGACTGACGCCGCCGGTCAGGTCGGGTCGCTGTCCCCGGACGTTCCCTCGGACTCGGCACGGTCGCCCTTGGCGCGGTGGATGTCGGGGTCGGTGATCTCCGGTTCCGTCGAGGTGTCGCTCCCGAGCACCGGAGCCGGTGGCGGTGCCGGATCGCCGGTGACCGCGGTCGTCTCGGCGACATCGTTGCGGAGCCACACGGCCCGCTGGGGGAAGGGGATCTCGATGCCCTCGGCGTCGAACCTGTCCTTGATCCGGGCTCGGAGCTCGCGCTGGAGGCCCCACTGCTTCCCGGGTTGGGTGGCGATGACGAGTCGGATGGCGATGCCGTCGGCCCCGAGCGACTCGACGCCCCACACCTCGGGTGGTGCCAGGATGATCCGAGCCCAGGCCGGCTCCTCGTGAACCTCACGGGCGACCGCCATGATCGTCTCGCGGGCGTGGTGCAGATCGGTGCTGTAGCCCACCTCGACGTCGAGCAGCGCCCGGGACCAACCCTGAGAGAGGTTGCCGACCCGGGCGATCTCGCCGTTGGGAACGTGCCACGCCGACCCGTCGAGGGCCCGCAGCTTCGTCGTCCGCAGAGTGACCGCCTCGACCTCTCCCACAGCCTCACCGACGTCGATGATGTCGCCGACCCCGTACTGGTCCTCGATGAGCATGAAGATGCCGGTGAGGAAGTCCTTCACCAGGCTCTGGGCACCGAAGCCGAGAGCAACGCCGGCGATGCCCGCACCGGCGATCAGCGGCCCCAGGTTGATCTCGAACTCGCCGAGGATCATCAGGATGGCGAGGCTCCAGATCATCACCGTGGCCAGGCTCCGCAACACACTCGAGAGCGTCTCGGCCCGAGCTGCCGCCCGGAGGTTCACCTCCTGGGTGGCCGCCAGCATCGCCGGCCTGAACTTGGAGATGGCGCCCAGGGTGTTGACCTCGGGGTTGGCCACCCGGGCCGAGAACTTGCGGATGGCCCGACGCACCAGCCGGTTGAACAACCACGCGAGGACCACGATGAGCAGGATTCGCGCCGGGCGGGCGAGCAAGAACTCGGACGCGGCCGCGAGGTTCGTGCTCTCGGTGTTCTCGATCACCAGTCGGCAGATCCAGCTCGGCTCCTCCCCGCAGGCTTCGAAGAGTTGAGTGTCGGAGATCTCGGCGAGCATCACGGGACCCAACCCTAGCGACGCGATCAGCGGTCCCCGCCGGTACCGTGCGAGGATCCAGGGACTGCCTGAAGGAGGAGATGCCCGTGGCCAACGAGGGCTACCACGAACCGGTCGATCGGTTGAGCGAGAGAACGATGGACCATCACCGGGCGATCATCTCGCTGATGGAGGAGCTCGAAGCGGTCGATTGGTACGACCAGCGGGTCGACTCCACCGCCGACGACGAACTCAAGGCAATCCTCGCCCACAACCGCGACGAGGAGAAGGAGCATGCGGCGATGACCCTCGAGTGGCTCCGTCGGCGCGATCCCAAACTCGACGAGGAACTTCGGACCTACCTGTTCACCGACGGTCCCGTCGTCGAGGTCGAAGCCGAGGCCATGGGCCGCAACGACGCCCTGGGTGGGCCGACCGACGTCCCGCCCTCCCCCACCGCCGACGGGTCGCTGGGGATCGGAAGCCTGCGAGGAGAGGAACTTCGATGAACCACCTGATGCGTGACCTGGCCCCGGTGGCCGACGACGCCTGGAACGAGATCACCGAGGAGGCGACCTCGGTGCTTCGCCAGTTCCTGGCAGCACGCAAGCTCGTCGAGTTCTCCGGACCGAAGGGATGGGCCCACGCGGCCGAGGTATCCGGTCGGGTCGACCGCCTGAATGGGTCGGCCCACGACGGAGTGAGCGGCGCCCTGCGCCAAGTTCATCCCCTCGTGGAGCTGCGCTCGGACTTCGAGCTCGACCGATCCGAACTCGACGCGGTCGAACGTGGCTGTCCCGATCCCGACCTCGAGGCTGCCGCGGAGGCCGCTCGTCGACTCGCCCTGGCCGAGGACACCGCGGTGTTCGAGGGATACCCCGCCGCGGGGATCAAGGGCATCGCCGAAGCCTCCCCCCACGAGCCGATCACTCTCACCACCGACTACGAGGCCTACCCGAGCTCGGTGGCCAAAGCCGTCTCCCGGTTGCGTCTCGAAGGCGTCGAGGGACCCTACGGGATCGCCCTCGGGCCACGGTGCTACCAGGGCGTCATGGAGACCACCCAGCGGGGTGGCTACCCCGTCCTCCAGCACGTCCGCGACATCCTCGGTGGCCCCATCGTGTGGGCGCCCGCGGTGCACGGAGCGATCGTCGTCAGCCTCCGCGGCGGCGACTTCGAGATGGTCGTCGGCCAGGACGTCTCGATCGGCTACCGGTCCCACACCGAGTCGACGGTGGCGCTGTACCTCGAAGAGAGCATGACCTTCCGGGCGGTCGGTCCCGAGGCGGGCATCGCTCTCCGCTACGAGTGAGCGACTGACAGGTCCCTGGCAGTCTCAGGTGTGGTCCGTCGGGGCCGGGTCGTTCGATCCGGCCCCGATGTGTATCCGCACCTCGGCGACTGCGACGCCGTCCATGGCGACGACCTCGAGTCGATCGTCGTCGGCGGCAATGATGTCGCCCTCCTGGGGCACGCGACCGAGTCGGGCGGTGAGGAAGCCGGCCACGGTGTCCCAGGACCCCTCCGGCAGGTGGACGCCGGTGCGGGACGCGAGTTCGTCGGGGCGCAACGACCCTTCGACGAGATAGGTGCCGTACTCGTCGGGCCGCACCCGTTCACCGGAGCTGTCCGACTCGTCCTCGAACTCGCCGATCAGCTCCTCGAGCACGTCCTCCATGGTGATCAGCCCGAGCACCACACCGTGCTCGTCGACGACCAGGGCGAGGTGCCGGCGCTCGTCGCGCATGCGGAGGAAGAGGTCCTCGAGAGCGAGATGGTCGGGCGTGACCATCACCGGCGAGGCGAGGTCGCCGGCGACCTCCTCGACCACCGGCCGACGAAGGAGCAGGTCCCGCGCATGGACGACCCCGACCGGATGATCGAGATCGCCGTCATAGACGACGATGCGGGAGCGACCGGTCTCGACGGCGAGGGACTCCACGTCGACCAGCGGGGTCGAGGCATCGACCGCGACGACCGAGGGACGAGGGGTCATCGCCGCGGTGGCGACGAGCCCCGACATCTCGATCGACCGGGCGAGCAGCTCGTGCTCATGGTGCTCGATCGAGCCTTCGTCGGCCGCTTCGTTGAGCAGGAGGATCAGATCCGCTGACGAGTGGGCCATGGCCAGCTCATCCTGGGGCTGGACGCCCACCGCCCGCACAACCAGGTTCGCCAAGCGGTTCAGCAGCCAGATCACCGGGCGGAACACCACCGCGAAGGCACGAAAGGGACGGGCCAGGGTCAGGGCGCTGGATTCGGGATGGGAGATCGCCCAGGACTTGGGCGCCATCTCGCCGACGACCATGTGGAGGAACACCACGATCGACAAGGCGATCACGAAGGCGATGGCGTGGCTGGTGCCCGACGGCAGGTCGATGCCCACCCCCGCGATCGCCGACTCGAGCAGACGGGCCACCGCCGGCTCGGCGATGATGCCGAGACCGAGCGAGCACATGGTGATACCGAGCTGGGCACCGGCGAGCATCAGCGAGAGCTCCCGCAAGCCGGCCCGGGCGTGGCGGGCCCGCCGGTCGCCCTCCGCCGCGAGCTGTTCGATGCGGGACCGGCGCGAGGCCAGCAGGGCGAACTCCGCCGCGACGAAGAACCCGTTGGCGC
Organism: Acidimicrobiales bacterium; assembly: GCA_007121465.1. Classification (GTDB taxonomy): domain Bacteria; phylum Actinomycetota; class Acidimicrobiia; order Acidimicrobiales; family SKKL01; genus SKKL01. The sequence goes on from SKKL01000138.1 coordinate 9,953, forward strand.
CCAGCAGGGCGATGGCGATGCCGATGGCGAGGAGCGGGCTCACTTCTCGTCGCTCCCGTCGTCGACGGGACGCTCGTGGATCTGCAGTTCGACCCTGACCACCCGTCGCCGATCCATGGCCACCACCCTCAGCTCGACTCCCGCGACGAGCACGGCGTCGCCCACCTCGGGAATTCGGCCGAGCCGTTCCATGACCACTCCGGCCACGGTGTCGTAGGGGCCCTCGGGAAGAAGCAGGTCGGTCTCCCGTTCGATCTCGTGCAATCGAAGATCTCCGGCGACCAGCCAGCGGTCATGGCCGAGGTCGACGACCGCCTCGGGCTCCTCGGAGTCGAACTCGTCCTCGATCTCTCCGACGAGCTCCTCGAGCAGATCCTCGATGGTGAGAACGCCGACGGTCCCACCGTGTTCGTCGACGACGATGGCCAGCGGACTCGACCCCGAGCGCAGCTCGGCGAGGACACGGTGCAGGCCAGCCGACTCGGGCACCGCCAACGCCGGGCGACCGAGGTCACGGACGCGTGCGTTCGCCCTCCGGTCGGGGGGCACCCCGAGCAGATCCTTCGCGTGGACCATGCCGACCACTTCGTCCCACTCGTCCACGATCGGAAAGCGGGTGTGGCGACTCGATGCCGTCAGCTCGACGAGGTCCTCCCCGGTGGCGTCGACCGGGATCGACTCGACGCGGTTCCAGGGAACCATGACCTCAGCGGCGTCGCGCTCCCTGAACTCCAACGCCCGTCGGAGCAGCTCGGCTTGGGAGCCGGAGAGAGAGCCGGCCTCCGACGATGCCTCGACGATGTGCCCGAGCTCGTCGGCTTCGACCCCGCCGGTCACCTCCCCGACCGGTTCGATACCGAGCGCCCGCAAGAGGCGGTTGGCAGCGCCGTCGAAGAGGCTGATCACCGGTCCGGCCAGGCGCAGGTACCAGAGCGTCGACCGAGCCAGCCACCGCGCCACCGGCTCCGGTCGGGCGATGGCGAGGTTCTTCGGGGCCAACTCCCCGAAGATCATCTGGGCGCCGGTGGCGAGGACGAATCCCACCGACAGCGCCACCCCGGCAACGGCGCCGTCGGGCACACCGAGCAGGCTCATCACCGGTTGCAGGGCGCGACCGAGGGTGGGCTCGGCGATGAACCCCACGAGCAGCGAGGTGACCGTGATGCCGAGTTGGGCGCCCGACAACATGAACGAGAGACGTCCGAGCACGTCCAGCGCCCGCCCCGAGGCGTCGTCACCTCCCTGGTGGGAGTCGGCGAGGCGGGTCCGGCGCGCGGCGACGAAGCTGAACTCCGCGGCCACGAAGTAGCCATTCGCCGCGATGAGCAGGACCACGACCGCCAGGCCGGCGAGGACCGATGCGCTCAAGCGGGCGCCTCGCGCCGCGAACGGGTGGGTGGTCGACACGACCGGTGTGGCACGGGTGTCACGGTAGCCGAGCCGTGACCCCGTCACGCCCCGGGTAGCGTCATAGCGATGGACGAGGCCGACCACGACCGGAGACGGCTGCCCGACGGCGTTGTCCCCGAGGTCCCTCCCACCGATCGTCGCGGGGTGGCCGGGCGGGTCGCCATCATCCTGGTGGCGGGAATCTGTCTCTACGTCTTCGCTCCGAGCCTCGTCGACGTGTACGGCTCCTGGGACGAGGTGGTCACCCTCCAACCCCTGTGGATCATCGCCATCGTGGGGTTCCAGGTCCTCAGCTTCGCGTGCCTGTGGCACCTCCAACGGCTGGCGCTGCGCACCGACGAGTGGTTCGGTGTCGTGACCTCCCAGCTGGCGGGCAACGCCTTCAGCCGGGTCGTCCCCGGAGGAGCCGCGGCCGGGGTGGCGATGCAGATGCGGATACTCACCCGGGCCGGGGTCGACACCGCCACCGCGGCCTCGTCGCTCACCGCGGTCTCCCTGCTCACCACCGGGATCGTCTTCGCCCTCCCCGTGCTCGCGATACCCGCCATGGTGGCCGGCACGCCGGTCCGGGGTCCGCTGCTCACCGCGGTGGTGCTCGGCTTCGGTGTGTTCGTGCTCCTCGTCGCCGCCGGGGCGTGGCTCTACCGGTCCGACCGCCCGCTGGTCGCAATCGGCCGGGCGGTCCAGGCGATCCGCAACCGGGTGCGTCGCCATGAGGAGCCCGTCACCGACCTCCCCGACCGCCTCGTCCTCGAAAGGGTCCTGGTGCGACGCACGATCGGCGAGCGCGGCTCAGAGGCGCTGCTCGCCGCCGTCGGACGCTCGATGTTCGACTACCTCTCGCTGCTCGCCGCCCTCGCGGCGGTGGGGGTCAACCCGAACCCGTCCCTCGTCCTGCTTGCCTTCGTGACCGCAATGGTGCTCGGGATGATCCCCATCACCCCAGGGGGCATCGGCTTCGTCGAGGCGGGCCTCACCGCCACCCTCACCCTGGCCGGGGTGAGCGCCGCCGACGCGGTGGTCGCCACCGCGGCCTACCGGTTCGCCGCCTTCTGGTTGCCCCTGCCGGCCGGACTGGCCGGGTACGTCGCCTTCCGCATCCGCCTCGGTCGCCTCGTCTCGACCTGACCACGCCGCGATCGCTCGCCGGTTCGATCCGAGGACCGGGCCCCCTCTACCATCCCTGAGTCCTGTTGACTCGAAGGGGGAGCTCATGTCCGGTCTGACCTGGGAAGAGGCATCCGCGCAGATCTGTGGGCCCGAGGGTCCGTTCGCCGTGCACGACGAAGAGATCCGCGGCATCTCGACCAAGGTGGTGAACACCGCTCCTCCGCTGCTCAAGAACCTCTTCGACCTGGGTCGCGTGCGGGGCGACGAGCTCTACATCGTCTACGAGGACGAGCACTACACCTGGGCCGACACCATGGCTCGGGCCGACGCCATCGGATCGATGCTGGTCAACCGCTACGGCATCCAAAAGGGCGACCGCGTCGCCATCGCCATGCGCAACTACCCCGAGTGGATCTTCTCGTTCGTGGGCATCACCTCGATCGGCGCGGTGGCCGTCCCCCTCAACGCGTGGTGGACCGGCGAGGAGCTGGAGTTCGGCCTGACCGACTCGGGCACCAAGGTGCTCATCGCCGACCAGGAGCGCCTCGACCGGATCGAGCCGGTCCTCGGCGACCTCGACGTGACGGCGGTGGGCGTGCGCCTCGACCGTGACATCGACGGCGTCGCCCGCTTCGAGGACGTTCTCCCTCTCGGCGATCCGCTCCCCGAGGTCGACGTCGACACCGACGACGACGTCACGATCCTCTACACCTCGGGCACCACCGGCAAGCCCAAGGGCGCCGTGTCGACCAACCGAGCCGTCGTCCACGCCATGATGGCCTACGCCTGCAAGGCCATCATCGACCGCACCCGCCAAGGCGACGATCCTCAGCCCAAGAGCGGCGGCCCCGAGTACCCCCCGTGCTCGATCCTCACGGTCCCGCTCTTCCACGTCACCGGTTGCGTGCCGGTCATGATCGGCTCGTTCCTGTCGGGCTCGAAGCTGGTGATCATGTACAAGTGGGATCCGGGCCGGGCGCTCCAGCTCGTCGAGCGCGAGCGGGTCACCCAGTTCGTCGGGGTGCCCACCATGTCGTGGGACATGCTCGAGCACCCGGACTTCGAGAAGTACGACACATCGAGCCTCCAGGTGGTCGGAGGTGGCGGTGCTCCCGCGCCCGCCGAGCTGGTCAAGCGCATCGAAGGCAACTTCAAGCGAGGCCGGCCCACGATCGGCTACGGCATGACCGAGACCAACGCCTACGGGCCGGGGAACTCCGGCGACGACTATGTGAGCCATCCCACCAGCGCCGGGCGAACCGTGCCCTTCGTGGAGCTGCGTGTCACCAACGCCGACGACGAGGTGCTCCCCGCCGGCGAGGTGGGCGAGATCTGGTTCAAGGGGCCCCACCTCATCCGCGGCTACTGGAACCGCCCCGAGGAGACCGCCGAGACCATCGTCGACGGGTGGCTGCGTAGCGGCGACATCGGCTACGTCGACGAGGACGGCTTCGTCTACGTGGTCGACCGCGCCAAGGACATGGTCTTGAGGGGTGGCGAGAACGTCTACTGCGCCGAGGTCGAGTCGGCCATCTACGAACACCCCGCCATCCACGAGGCTGCGGTCTTCGGCATCCCCCACGAGCGACTCGGTGAGGAAGTCGCGGCCGCGGTGCTCCCCAAGCCGGGCGAGTCGATCGACGTCGACGAACTCACTGCCCACCTGAAGGATCGACTGTCCGGCTTCAAGGTCCCGACCCAGATCTTCGTCCACGACACCGAGCTCCCCCGCAACGCGGCGGGCAAGATCCTCAAGCGCGAGCTGCGTGATGCCGTGGTGGCCGACAGCCAGAGCTGACCGCGGAAGCCCGCGGGCGGGCCGACGCGTCAGTGTGCTCCGAGCACTCGCGGCGCTTCGGCCGCCAGCGGGCTGATCGTGCTCATCAGGTCGTCGAGTTGGTCTCGGCCGACGAGCAGCACCAACCGGATCGCCGGCACCCGCGTCTCACAGGTACGGCCGCGGTAGGTGTTGGTCCGACACAACTCGGTGGCCTCCCGCTCGATGCACCGAGCGAGGCCATCGACCGCGGCGACGAGCGCGGGCTCTCGGTGCGCGTCGACGCACACCGCGACCTCGACGTCGCCCCGGGAGCCACGGTTCCCATCGACACGGTTCGTCTCGACGCGGTTCCCCTCGACCCGGTCGCCGTCGACACGGCTCCCCGGCGCCGGTGAGGCCAGGTCGCCGACGACCCGCACCCCCGAGTCCGAGGCGAGCGTCGCCGCTCGGGCCGCCATGCTCCCGCCCTCAGCGGCCGAGAGAGGAAGATGGGCCGTCGCGACGTACGAAGCGATGGTGTAGCGGGTTCCCCGTCGAGGGTCGGGGGTCGTCCAGTCGATCGCCGAGCGGGGCGGCGGCTCGGCCACGACGTGCCCACAGCCGAGAGCTTCCAGGGCCGCGAAGAGATCCGTGGGCGGCTCCGTGCCGTCGTATCGGATCACCAACTCGGGCCCGCTACCGGCCCGAGCCGGAACGAAGCTCAACTCGGCGTCGATGGTCGACGAGGGCTGGTTGTCCATACCCCCATCATCGGTGGTGAACCTGCAGGTAGCGACGTCCACCCGGTCACGGTCCAGTGACCATCACCTGACGCGTTACTGACCGTCCGATCGCGACGAACGGCCGGGCCAGTCGGGGCGGTCCTCGGGCGGGACGAAACCGCTGCCGCCATAGCGCGTCGCGCCACCCACCGGAGCTCCCGGCAGGGGGCGTCCCACCAGCAGCCAGGCAACGGCTCCGAGCACGGGCACGATGAGCACGATCGTCACCCACAGCGCCTTGGGGAGGCGCCGGGCCGCCGCTTCATCGGTGCGCACCACGTCGGAGAGCGCGTAGATCCACACGCCCAGGGCGAGGGCGACTCCGAGAACGGGGAGGAGGATACGGATCATGACGGCTCCTGCGGCGGACGGGGGACCGTCCTGAGCTTAGCGACGCCGACCTCTCGTACCTGCGCGCCGACGCCCCACTACCCTCGGAGACGACACGCCCGACCGGGCCGTGTTCGAACGATGAGGGGGGACTCATGGGGACGATGGAGGGACGGGTCGCGCTGGTCACCGGCGCCAGCCGAGGCATCGGAGAAGCCATCGCGGCGCGCTTCGCCGCCGAAGGGGCCGCGGTGGCGGTCACCGCCCGCACCGTCGAGGAGGGTGATCACCCGCTGCCGGGCAGCATCTCCGGCACGGTCGCCGCCATCCGCGACGCCGGTGGGGTGGCGATCGCCGTCGCCGCCGACCTCGGCCGGAGCGAGGATCGAGGTCGTCTCGTCGAGGAGGTCACCAACGAGCTCGGACCGATCGACGTGTTGGTCAACAACGCGGCCATCACGTGGTTCGAGCCGGTGGTGGACTTCGACGAGGGTCACTGGCGCATGATGTTCGAGGTGCAGGTGCGGGCACCGTTCGAGCTCGCCCAGCTCGTGCTCCCCGGCATGCGCGAGCGAGGCTCGGGATGGATCCTCAACATCTCCTCGGGAGCGGGACGCCATCCCGAGGGCCCGCCGTACGGGCCGGCCGGGGGAGGCACGGTCTATGGCATGTGCAAGGCCGCACTCGAGCGCTTCACCACCGGGCTGGCCTCGGAGGTCCACAGCGACGGGATCGCGGTCAACGTCGTCTCCCCCTCGGGACTGGTGGTGACCCCCGGCGTTCGCCACCATCGCCTACACGAACGGGTGCCCGAGTCCCGCCATGAGCCGGTCTCCTACATGTCCGAGGCGGCCCACGCGTTGTGCACGGGTGATCCGGCCACGGTGACCGGAATGGTCACCTACGCTCAGCCGTGCCTCGAGGAGCTCGGTGTTCCGCTGCCCGAGTAGGCAAGACGCCGCCCACCCCGGACGCGCCGGAGCCGGCCCGCAGGCCGGCTCCGGTCAGGTTCGACAGCGTCGAGATCAGCCGTTCTTGGGAAGATCCTTGAACGCCTTGACGCGATCCTCGTTGGGCTCCTTGGGGAGGCCGAGGACCCGCTCGCCGATGATGTTCTTCTGGATCTGGTCGGTGCCGCCGTAGATGGGCGGACCCTGGGCGAACAGAGCCGACTCGGTGATGAAGCCGAGGAAGGGATCGCCGGTGGCCTCGTCGAGCTTCTTCTTGTCGTCGGCGTTGTAGGCGTGAAGCGTGCCGTGCATGCCGAGGATGGCGAGCCCGACGTCGCGCTGGGTACGGACGAGGTCGCTCATCGTGAGCTTGGCGATGTTCGGGAGACCGGGGATGTCCTTGCCGACGGCCCGGCCGGCCTTGGCCCGCAGGTTGTTGTACTTGGCGATCTCGTTGAGGATGTGCAGCTTGATGATGCCGTCGCGCACCGACGGGACGGTGTGCTTGCCACGGGCCTTGGCCATGTCGACGTACATGTTGCCGCGGTTGGACCGGGTGGTCCCTCCGGGGGTGGAGGAGGACCGACGGCCAGTCCCACCCTCACGGACGAAGTCCCCGCAACGCTTCTCGAGGTCACCGGCCACGGTTCCGGGCGTCGCAGCGCCACCGGCTCCGCCGCCACCGCCGGCACCGAGGCCGGCGCGCTCGAACATCAGGGTGGTGTTGGCGACGGCCCAGCCGTTGTTCAGGTCACCGATGCGAGCAGAGTCGGGCACCCGCGCCTCGGTCATGAAGACCTCGTTGAACATGGCCCGACCGGTCATCTCGGTGAGGGGACGGATCTCGATCTCGGCCTGATGCATGTCGATGCCGAAGTAGGTGATGCCCTGGTGCTTGGGCACGTCCCAGTCGGTGCGAGCCATGAGCATGCCGAGGTCGGCGATCTGGCCGCCGGAGGTCCACACCTTCTGGCCGGTGACGATCCACTCGTCGCCGTCCTTGATGGCGCGACTGGTGATGCCGGCGAGGTCGGACCCGGCGCCCGGCTCGCTGAAGAGCTGACACCAGGCCTTCTGGCCGGTGACGATCGGGCGGATGAACTCCTCGACCTGCTCGGGGCTGCCGTGGGTCGCGATGGTCGGGGCGGCGAGGAGGAGACCCAAGCCACCGGGGGCGCCGAGGGCGCCGAAGTCGGCGATGGCTTGCTGGACCCGGACGGTGTCGCCTCGGGTCAAGCCCTTGCCGTAGGCGTTCTCGGGCAGGCTCGGCGCCGACCAACCGGCGGTTCCGAGCCGTTCCCACCACTCGGCGACGGTGAGGTCGGGATCCCAGTTCTCTTCGAGCCAGGCATTGACCTCATCGACCGGATCGTCGGTGCTCTGGTTGCGGTCTGCAACATCGGTCATCGCGGAATTCCCCCTGATTGGGCGGCGTGGAGCACAGAACTCCACCGGCACTGTTAGACAGATTGTTCACTACGGGGGCCCCGGTACTCAAGACGGGCGGCGGTGCCTCATGTCACCGCTGCTCCCGTGACGCCTCTCCGGCTACGGTTCCCCACGACGTAGACGACCGACGTGGGAACCGGGGGGAAGGTCGATGCAGGACTTCGCGGGACGGGTGGCCGTGGTGACGGGGGCGGCGAGCGGAATCGGGCGTGGCCTGGCCGAACGCTTCGTGGCCGAGCAGATGAGGGTGGTGCTGGCCGACGTCGAGGCCGGACCCCTCGGGGAGACGGCCACGGCGTTGACCGAAGCGGGCGGTGAGGTCATCGCCGTCGAGACCGACGTCTCCGATCCCGAATCGGTCGACGAGTTGGCCGCCCGGACCGTCGAGGCGTTCGGACCCCCACAGGTGGTGTGCAACAACGCCGGGGTGTCGGGGCCCTTCGGACCCCTGTGGGAGACCACGCCCGAGGACTGGGAGTGGGTGATCGGGGTGAACCTGCTCGGGGTCGTCCACGGGATCCGTTCCTTCGTTCCGCTGATGATCGACTCCGGCCAGGACGGGCACGTGGTGAACACCTCGTCGTTGCTCGGGCTGTCCACCGGAGGGGGATCGATCTACGGCGCCACCAAGCACGCCGTGACCCGGCTCAGCGAGGGCCTCTGGCACGACTTGGCGGCAGCGGGCAGCCCCATCGGTGTCTCGGTACTGTGCCCCGGTCTGATCGCCACCCGGATCGTCTCGGCCGGACGGAACCGGCCCGCCCACCTCTCCACCACACCCCCGGCAGGCGCCGGCGCCTCGGCCGACCTCGACGCCGCCGAGCGCTTCTTCCTCGATCACGGAATGGCCCCGTCCGAGGTCGCCGACCTGGTCGTGGCCGGCATCCGGGAGAACCGCTTCTACCTGCTCACCCACCCCGAACAGACCCTCGACACCGTCCGGGCGCGGACCGAGGGGATCCTCGCCGGCCAGCCGCCGGCCCCGGAATCGGCAGGCGGTTCCCTCCTCGACCGCATCGCCAAGGGAGCCCGCCCATGACCGTGTTCGACGGTCTCGTCGCCGAGGCCGACACCGCCGCCGGACGCCTCTCGGGCGAGGTCGACGATGCGCTCGGGCTCTGCATCTTTCGCGGGATCCCCTACGCCGACCCACCGGTGGGGCCCGCCCGCTTCGGGCCGCCGCCCCCGCTCACCGCGTGGTCCGGAACACGATCGGCGCAGCGATTCGGGCCCGCGGCGATCCAGGCCACTCGGGTTCCGGGCGGACCACTGGCCGCGGCGTTCGGGGTGCCCGACGGGGAGGAGAGCGAGGACTGCCTCACCCTCAACGTGTGGACCCCGGGGTGCGACGAGGGATCCCGACCGGTGCTCGTGTGGGTCCACGGTGGGGCGTTCCGGATGGGCAGCAGCTCGGCGCCCGCCTACGACGGTTCGCTCCTCGCCGAGCGGGGGGACGCGGTGGTCGTCACCCTCAACTACCGCCTGGGGATCCTCGGGTTCTTGGCCTGCGAGGAGCTCGGCACGGCCAACGCGGGACTCGCCGACCAGATCGCCGCTCTCGAATGGGTGCAGCGGGAGATCCGAGCGTTCGGCGGCGACCCCGAGCGGGTCACGGTCCTCGGGGAGTCGGCCGGGGCCAAGAGCATCGAATGCCTCCTCGCCGCGCCATCGGCCCGGGGACTGTTCCACGGCGCCATCCTCCAGAGCACCTACGACACCCCGATGGAGCCCGAGGACGGGTACGACCATGCCCGTCGCCTCGCCGCTCACCTCGGCTTCGGACCCGACGAGATGCACCGCCTGAAGGAGGTGCCCGCCGAGCGCCTGATGGCCGCCGACGCCGAGGTGGTCGCCGCGGCGGGACCCCCGCAGATCGGCTCGGGCGGTAGTGGTCCGGTCATCGACGGACAGCTCCTCCCCACCTCACCGGTGCACGCGATCCGCCAGGGGGCAGCCGTATCGGTTCCGACCATCATCGGGACGACCCTCGACGAGGCCCGCCTGTTCGCGGCGCTCGACCCGAGCGGTTCGGGACTCGACGAGGCGGCCGCGTCCCGGCGTCTCCTCGAGCTGCTCGACGCACACCCCGACGACAACGCACTCGCTGAGCAAGCGGCCGAGGCCTATCGGGCCGAGCGAGAGGCGCGTGGACGCGACACCTCGCCCGACGACCTCGTCGTCGATGCGATGACCGACCGGATGTTCCGCCAGCACTCGATCCGCCTGGCCGAGGCGTTGTCCGGGCATTCGACCGACACCTGGATGTACCTCTTCACCTGGGAGTCGCCGGCTGCCGGGGGGCGCCTCGGCGCCTGCCACGCCATCGACATCGCCTTCGCGTTCGGAACCGCGTCGGCCATGGGCGAACTCGTCGGCGACGGCACCGAGGGCCTCACCGAGACCGTGCAGGACCTCTGGCTCACCCTCGCCCACGACGGGGCTCCCTCGAGTCCCACCATCGGCGAATGGCCGCCGTACCAAACCACGGGGCGCGCCACCCTGGAGCTCGGGGAATCCCCCACCGTGCTCGACGCTCCCGCCGACGCAGTGAGGATGATCTGGCAATGAGCAACGACGACCGACAGGTCACCATCGAATCCGACGTCGTCTTCGGAACCGGTGGCGGCCGCGAGCTCCGCTGCGACATCTACACCCCTCCCGGTCTCGTCGAGGCCGCCCCTGCGGTGATCCTCGTGCACGGGGGCGGATGGCAGTCGGGGGACCGCACCCAACTCCGCGGCTACGGGATCCTCCTCGGTCGACTGGGCTATGTGTGCGTCGCCCCCGAGTACCGGTTGACCCCCGAGTCACCCTGGCCAGCACAGATCCACGACGTGAAGGCCGCCATCCGATGGGTCCGGGCCCAGTCCGATCGCCTGGGCATCGACCCCGACCGCATCGCCCTGGAAGGCAACTCGGCCGGAGCCCACCTGGCCCTCCTCGCCGCGACCACTCCGGGCGACGACCGCTTCGAAGGCGACGGAGGCAGCCCTGGGGTCGACACCTCGGTTCGGGCGGTGATGGCGGTCTACCCCCCGACCACGTTCAGCCACGGCCCCCGCACTCCGGGAGCGGTGCCTCTCGCCGCCCTGACCGACAGCGGCGACGACGAGACCGCCCACGCCGCGAGTCCGCTCTCCTATGTCAGTCCGCACCATCCGCCGACGCTGCTCATCCACGGGACCGCCGACACGACCGTGCCACCGAAGGCCAGCCTGCTGCTGTACCAAGCCCTCGTCGAGGCGGGTGTTCCGGTGGATCTCCACTTCTACGCCGAACAGCCCCACGCCTTCGACGCGCTCCCGGCCTTCGGACGTCAGTGCGCGGCCGAGATGGGTCTGTTCCTCTCCCGATACCTCGCCTGATCGCGCCCCACCCACCGGAGCGCGAACCCACCGGTGGGCGACGGTTTCGCTACTGGCCCGGCATGCTGGAGGAGTGACCGGATCCTCGTTCCTCTCCGAGCGCCAGGTTCGCTGCGCGCTCGGTTTTCGTGCCCTGGAGCCCTCGACACTGGCGCTGGTCGTCGCGGTGGCATCGAGCTACCAACGACAGGGCGAGCGACTGGTGGTGACCGACGACAACGGCGCCCACCGTCCCATCGAGGAGCTCGTCGGCGTCGACGGCACTCGCACCCACATCGTGCGCCTCGAGCCGGGACCATTCCACGTCGCCTACGAGGCGACCGTGCCCGCGGGCCCGTCGGGTGCCACCCACAGCGACGACCCGCGTTCGAACCCCGCCGATGAAGCGACCCTCGTCGCACTGCGCCAGAGCAGGTACTGCCCCTCGGACCGGGTGGAGGGCTTCGCCCGGTCGATCGGTGAGCTCGACCGACCCCTGTCGGAGACCGCCCACCTCCTCGCCGACTGGGTGTTCGAGCACTTGGCCTACGAGCCGGGCTGGTCGGGGCCGGCCGACGGTGCCCTCGAGACCCTCAGCAGCCTGCGGGGGGTGTGTCGCGACTTCGCCCACCTCACCATCTCGATGTGTCGCGCCCGAGGCATCCCCGCGCGAATGGTGTCGGCGTACGCCCCGGGTCTGACCCCCATGGACTTCCACGCCGTGGTCGAGGTCCGCACCGAGAACGGGTGGGAGATCCTCGACCCCTCCCGGCTCGCTCCCCGCTCCTCGCTGGTCCGCATCGCCATCGGACGCGATGCCGCCGACACCGCCTTCGCCACGACCTTGTGGGGCGACGTGGCGCTCGACAGCGCCGAGGTCGTCGCCGTCATCGATGGCGATCTACCCGCCGACGACCACGTGACGCCGGTCCACCTGCACTGATTCTGGCGGCGAGCTCTTCCCGTCCCGGTCAGCCCACCGGGTCGGGATCGGCCAGGGAGTGGAACTCCTCGAGGATGTCGTGGCCATCGGGTCGCGTCCCGCACCAGTGCTCGACCTCGGCGAGCACACCGGCGCGGTTGGATGCACGGTTCGGCCCGAGCGACTGAGCGAGGGCGGCGTCCCACAGCCGGGAGATCATCTCGGTGCCGGGGTAGGTGCGCCCGGACTCACCCCGCCAGGCGCGGTCCCGCATCTCGGTGAGCGCCACCTGGAGATAGCCCACGTGTGGGGTCTCGTCGGCTCGGATGTAGGTCACGAGGCGTCCGGCTCCGCCGTCGCCGGCCACCAGGTCGGGGTCGGACAGCCACTGCTCGGCCCAGGCGAAGGTGTGGAACGCCGAGATCTCGATCAGCAGCACACGAATCATCAGACCGGCGATCTGCTCGATCTCGAGCGGGATGTCGTCGGGGAGCAACCGGGCGGGAGCCGCCTGGCCACCGCCGGTGGCAGCACCGAACCCGAGACGGGCCAGCATGGCGTCGATGTCGACCTCGGCGCTGCGTCCCTCGAACGCGACGTCGCGAGCGGCGAACCACATGTCGCGGTGACCGGCCTCGACCTCCCATCCCGCCTCGTCGCGTCCGTGGGCCTCGAACAGACCCGAACCGAGGTGGGCGATGGCCGTGCCGTCGACGGAGTCGTCGAAGAACCGCTGGACGTCGGTCGGGGACAGGAGCCGGATGTTGGCCCCATAACCCTCGACCGTGCCGATGCGGGTGAGCGTGGCGATGAGCGGTTCGGGCACCCCGTGGGCGATGAGGTGCCGCGCCTGGGCGACGTTGGGCATGTGGGGTGGCCAGGTGTCGAGCGGCACGTCGAGCAGCTCGGTGCCGAAGTGCTCGTGGTGCTGTTCGCGCCAGGCCTCGATGGCCGGGACCCGGTGGAGGGTGCGAGGCGAGACATAGGTGCCGTCGTCGCGGAATCCGCCGTGACAGCGAACGCCTCCCACGACGAGCGGCTCGGCCACCTCGTCGTCAGCCAAGAGCTCCTCGGCGCTGTAGTGGATCTGCGCGGTGGTCATCGGTCCCCTCTCCCGGTCCCCATCGGGTTCTCCCCCGTGAGTCCCCCACTGTAAACTCACGGGTTTACACCGGCAAGGGCTCTCGACGGGGAGGTTCGGTGAGCTCGCTCGACCACACGACCATCGAGGGACCGGACGAGGCGACCTCGCCACGTCGGCTGCTGTCGCGCGACGAACGTCGGGCGGCGATCATCGACTGCGCCGCCGCCGCGTTCGTACGGGCCGGCTACACCGGCACCTCGATGGACGACGTGGCCCGGGCCTCGGGGGTCACCAAGCTCATCATCTACCGCAACTTCGACTCGAAGGAGGCGGTCTACCGGGGTGTGCTCGAGGCCGTGTCGGGACGCCTCGCCGAGGTGTTCGCCGGCGAGATCGAGGCGGGACGCCGACCCGCGGGAGCGCGGGCGCTGCTCACCGTGGCCCGCGAAGACCCCGACGCCTTCGTGCTCCTCTGGCGTCACGCCGTGCGCGAACCGCGCTTCGCCGCCTACGCCGAGGAGTTCCGCGGGGCAGCAACGGCGATCACGCGCGAGCTCATCGACGACCAGGTGCAACCCGAGCTTCTCGATTGGGCGGCCCAGACCCTCGTCGATTGGAACGTCCAGGCCGTGCTGGCCTGGCTCACCCACGGTTCTCCCGAGGGAGACGAGGAGTTCATCGAACGGGCCCGGCGCACCGTGCGAGCCATGTTGAGCGCTTGGGCCGAGTTCTGATCCGGGCCTGAGTTCCCGCCGGGCGGGAACCGGTCAGGGTGGGCCCGGCCACTCGGGTGCTCGATGGCACGATCCGAATGGCAGGCGGCCGGAGGCTGCCCTACCGTACGGCGTACGGGGACCACAGGGGAGGACGATTCAGCCATGGCTGACTTCACGAGCGATCTGCTCCACGCCGACGACGAGACGATCGTCGCTGCGGTCGAGGCCGCCGAGATACCGGCCCTGTTGCCGGCGCTTGCCGCCATCACCGGGGACCACTCGCTGATCCCGGACCACCTGCAGCCGTCGGCGACGGGCCTGATGGACCCCACCGGCGGACTCTCCCCGGATCAGCAGGCCGACGCCCGACGCCTGGCGACCGACGCCCTCACGCGCCTGCGCGACGAGGCGACGGTCCCCGAGCCCGAGGTCGACATCGACACCCTGCGGACCCTCCTCGAGTTCGCCTCCGGGGGAGCGAACGTCGACGACTACCTCGAGTTGCTCCGCGAGGAGCTCAACCTCGGCGAGGACCTGCGAACCCCCGACTGGACCAAGGACCAGATCGCTCCGGACCGGCCGTTCCGCGTCGCCATCATCGGCGCCGGCATGTCGGGGCTCGTCGCTGCCTTCCGTCTGCACCAGGCCGGCATCGAGGTGGTCGTCCTCGAGAAGAACGACGACGTGGGCGGCACCTGGTACGAGAACCGCTATCCCGGTTGCCGGGTCGACGTCTCCAACCTCTTCTACTCGTACTCCTTCGCCCAGCGCGACGACTGGCCCGAGCACTACTCCTCCCAGTCCGTGCTCCTCGACTACTTCCGCCAGGTCGCCGAGGACACGGGAGTTCGCGATCTCATCCGGTTCGAGACCGAGGTGTCGTCGATGTCCTTCGACGACGACACCGCCATCTGGACCCTCGACGTCGTGGGGCCCGGCGGGGTCGAGGAGCGCGTCGAGGCCAACGCAGTGATCTCCGCGGTCGGTCAGCTCAACCGGCCCCAGCTCCCCGACATCCCCGGGGTCGAACGGTTCACCGGTCCAGCCTTCCACTCGGCGCGCTGGGACCACGACGTGGACCTCGCCGACAAGCGGGTGGCGGTCATCGGCACCGGCGCCAGCGCCGCCCAGTTCATCCCGCGCGTGGCCGAGGCGGCCGGGCACCTCACCGTGTTCCAGCGGACCCCCGCCTGGTTCATCCCCTCGCCTCAGTACACCGACTCCATCTCTCCCGAGGTGATGTGGCTGCGCCGGAACATCCCGGGCTACGCCAACTGGAACCGCTTCTGGGTGTTCTGGCGCAACGTGGAGGGGATGCTGCCGGCCGCCCGGGTCGATCCCGACTGGGATGGCGAGGGCCGCTCGGTCAGCGAGACCAACGAACTGATGCGCACACTGCTCACCGGGTACATCGAGAGTCAGTTCGCCGAACGACCCGACCTGCTCAAGTCCGCCGTTCCCGACTACCCGCCCTTCGCCAAGCGGTTCATCCTCGACGACGGGGCATGGGCCGGAGCGCTCACCCGAGACGACGTGCGCCTCGTCACCCAGCCCATCGCCGAGATCACCGAGGCGGGGGTGTGCACCACCGACGACGAGCTGCACGAGGCCGACGTGATCATCTACGGCACCGGGTTCGCCGCCTCGGACTTCCTCACCCCCATGAAGGTCACCGGACGCGGCGGCGTCGACCTGCACGAACGGTGGGGTGGCGACGCCCGCGCCTACCTCGGCATCACCATGCCGGAGTTCCCCAACTTCTTCATGCTCTATGGCCCCAACACCAACATCGTGGCCAACGGCAGCATCATCTACTTCTCCGAGTGCGAGGTGCACTACATCCTCGGCTGCCTGCACGAGATGCTCTCCCACGATCTTGCCGCCATCGAACCCACCGTCGATGCCCACGACACCTACAACGCCGAGGTCGACGCCCAGAACCTGCGCATGGCGTGGGGCGTGTCCGACGTGAGCAGCTGGTACAAGAACGCGACCGGCCGCACCGCCCAGAACTGGCCGTTCACGTTGCTCGACTTCTGGCAGCGCACCCGCCGCCCCGACCTCGAGCACTACGAGGTTCGCTGAGGTTCCCTCACGTCACCCAGCGGAACTCGAGGCCATCGAACGCGCCGGACCGACGCCACTCGTCGAGGTAGCGGAAGTAGGCCATCGCCCCGTGGGGGTAGCCGACGTTGAGGCGTTGGTGCGGGAGCGGCGGCCGACCCTCGTTGTTGTAGTAGCCCGGCGTGCAGTCGGGTGAGCCGAGCATGCGCCCGGCACCCGAGCCGAGCAGGTCGAGCCACGCCTCCTCCGCGTCGGCGGTGACCTCCACCTCGGCGGCGCCCTCGTCGATCGCGTGCTGGATGACGGCCGCGATGGTTGTGCCCGACTCGGTGAGGTTGTGCGGCACGTTGGAGATGAGGTTGGCTCCCTGGGTCGGCTGCACCACGAACAGGTTGGGGAACCCGTTCACGTGGATGCCGTGCAGGGTGCGCATGCCGTCGGCCCAGTAGTCCGACAGACGAACGCCGTCGCGCCCGACCGGGTCGTAGCCCGCTCGCTCGGTATATGCGCTGCCCACCTCGAACCCCGACGCGTAGATGATGCAGTCGAGCTCGTACTCCACCCCGGCGACGACGACTCCCCGCTCGGTGATGCGCTCGACGCCCTGACCGCCGGTGTCGACGAGGGTCACCCCCGGCTCGTTGTAGGCCTGCAGGTACTCGTCGTGGAAGCACGGACGCTTGCACAGCTGGCGGTACCAGGCCTTGAGCTTCTCGGCGGTGGCGGAATCGGACACGACCGAGTCGACCCGGGCCCGAATCTCCTCCATCTTCTCGAAGTCGGCGTCCTCGAACGCGGCGAGCATCCCGGCTGGCGTGCGCTCATCGGGCGGCAGCTCGGCGATCTTGGACCGGATTCGCCGAGCCAGGTCGGTCCACCCGTCCTGGACGAGGTCCTCTTCGGCCATGCCGCCGGTCTGGTTGGCACAGAAGTTCTCGAGCCACCGCTTCTGCCACCCGGGGGTGGAGATGGTGGCGAACCACTCGGGGTCGATCGGATGGTTGGCGCGCACGTCGACCGACGACGGGGTGCGCTGGAACACGTAGAGCTCGCGGCAGGCCCGCGCCAGGTGCGGCACGCACTGCACCGATGTGGCACCGGTGCCGATGAGGCCCACCCGCTTGTCACCCAGCCGGTCGAGCGGAGCCCCGGTCGGGTCGCCGCCGGTGTAGTCGTAGTCCCAGCGGCTCGTGTGGAAGGAGTGCCCGGCGAAACTCTCGAGGCCGGGGATTCCGGGCAGCTTCGGCACGTGCAGCGGTCCGGTGCCCATGGCGAGGAAGGCGGCGGTGAACTCGTCGCCCCGGTCGGTCCGAACAACCCACACCGATCGCTCGCCGTCCCACACCAGCCCGGTGACCTCGGTGTGGAACAACGCCTGCTCGTAGAGGCCGTACTGGCTGGCGATGCGCTGGCAGTGACCGAGGATCTCGGGCGCGTGGGCGTACTTCTCGCTCGGCATGTGACCGGTCTCTTCGAGCAGCGGCATGTACACCATCGACGCGGTGTCGCACTGGGCGCCCGGATAACGGTTCCAGTACCAGGTGCCGCCGACGTCGCCCGCCTTGTCGATGAGCCGAACGTCGGTGATACCCGCCTCGACCAGTCGGGCTCCGGTGACCAGCCCGGCGAAGCCCGCGCCGATGAAGGCGACGGTCACGTGGTCGGTGACGGGCTCTCGCTCCGCTCTGGGGGTGTACGGGTCCTCGAGGTAATAGGACAACTGCCCCTTGAGGCGCAGGTACTGGGCGTTGCCCTCCGGTCGCAGACGCTTGTCGCGCTCGGCGCGGTACTTCTCGAGCAGCGCCGCCTTGGTATCGGCGTCGATCCCCATGGACGTGTCCCCCCGTTCCCCTTGGTGATCGAGTCCTATCCCAGGCCGAGGCGGTCGAGCAAGATCGGAGGGGGCGAGGCATCGTCGTCGGCGAGCATCGCCGCCCGCTGGACGTTGACCGGCGTCCACTCCTGACCCGGCCATGCATCCCACGGACCGGACTCGACCCGAGTGGGATCGCCCTCGGCATCGACGCACGCGCGGAGGTAGGCCTGGAGGGTCCGCACCTCCTCCTCGCCGCCGATGGGGCCGTGACCGGGAACCACGATCGGGGCCAGTTCGACGATCTGGTCGAGCGCGTTCGCCCAGGTCGCGGGATCGCCGTCGTAGGCGGCGGGGATCACCCCGAAGCTGCACATCGCTCCGGCGAAGACGATGTCGGCCCCCGGCACGACCGCGACGAGGTTCTCGAGCATCTGCCCCGCGGTGGGGACGACCACCACCGCCGGGGTGAGCTGGGCTGCTTCGGCCACCACGTGGGTGACGGTGCGGGTGCGGAAGTCGTCGCCGAACTGGGATGCCGAGTCCGGGAACAGGTGCCGGAACACCTCGACGTTGGCCGGCTGGTCGAGCAGCGCGCTGGCCTGGCGGGTCCCGTAGACGCCGGCGAGGCGGAACCGGGTGGATCCGCCGGCGAACTCGACGTGGCTGCTGGTGAGGACCAGGCGAGGGATCGGAACCCCCCAGGCCTCGACCGCTCCCGCGAAGGCCTCCCACTGGGAGGCCACCATGAGGCTGTCGACCACCGTGAGCCCGTCGTCCTCGACCACCACTCCGGCGTTGGTGCGCCCATGGGCAGCCTCGGACGCCAGCCAGGCGTGGACGCCCGGCGCGAGCGGAACGAGGTCGGGGGGTGTCAGAACGCCCGGCCGATCAGTTGCGAGCGGAGAGCAGGCGCAGCACGTACCAGAACATCGTCATGATCGAGGCGAACAGACCGGCCGCAGCCGCGACGTACGCCTCCTCGGGGAACGTCCGCTGAGCCGACTGGGTCTGGTAGAGGATGGCGGCCCCGGCAACACCGATCATGGCGACCGAGAACCAGGTTCCGAGGTTGAAGCCGAAGAGCACGGCCCCGATGATGGCGACCAGGGCGAGTCCGAATCCCCACATGACGATGGGTCGCAGGAAGCTCAAATCGGTGGCGGTGGTGAGAGCGATGACCGTGAGCACGGCGAACCCGATGGCGGTGATGACCGCGGCACTGACGACCGTGCCCGCGCCTTGGTAGTTGAAGACGTAGAACAGGAACGGGGCGAAGATCACCGAGTACGCAGCGGCGATGGCGAACAGGCCGGCGTACTGCTTGGACGGGTTGTCGAGTGCCGCCGTGGCCTGACCGGCGAACCAGTTCACGACCATGAAGGCACCGAGGAGCAGCAGCCAGGAACCGCCGCCTCCGTCGATGAAGAACATCTCGAACAGGCGCTCGGCGATCCCGCCGTTGAACAGCGCGACCTCGAGGCCGACGAACACCGCGAAAGCGAGCGCGATGTGCTGGTACACCTTGACCATGAAGGCACGGCGACGATCGTCGGCGAGGCCGATGACCGGGGTGGTGGGGCTGGGAGCACTGGCGTACACGTTTGCTGAGACCTCCGCCTCATTCCTCTAGAACGCCCTATTTCTACCAGCATTCGCCCCCGAAGTGGCACCGCTGACGGGCGTTTCCCCCGCCAGGACCCGCAGATCCCGATCAACCCGTTGCGCCCCGCACATGGCGCAGTCGTCCCTCGCCCGATCAGTGGAGCCCGATGATTCCCCGGACCTGCGGGAGGGTCTCCTCGTCGGCCATGACGAGCAGTCGGTCGCCGGCGAACAGCTCGGTACGGCCCTGGGGCACGACGACCTCGTCACCACGCTGGATGAGCACGATGAGTGAGTCCTCCGGGAAGTGCAACCCGAGGATGGCCACGCCGTCGGCGGGCGAGTCCCCCGGCACCACCAGCTCGTGGAGATCGTGACCCGAGTCGCCTTCGAGCGCAGCCTCGATCCAGTAGCCCCTCCGACCCCGGTCGGTCTCGGCCACGCCGAGCCACCGCGCCACGATGGGGATGGTCGATCCCTGGACCGCGACCGAGATCAACACGACGAAGAAGACGATGTCGAAGATCCGATCCGCTCCGTCGATGCCCTCGACCACCGGGAGGGTGGCGAGGATGACCGGCGTCGCTCCTCGGAGGCCCACCCAGGAGGTCATGGCCAGATGGCGCCAGGGGAGACGGAACGGCAGCCCGGTGACGAACACGGCCACCGGGCGGGCCACGAAGGTCAGCAGTGCGGCGACGACCACCCCATCGACGACGACCGCACCCAGGTCACTCGGGAACACCAGGAGTCCGAGGAGCACGAACATCGTGATCTGCATCAGCCAGGCGATGGCGTCGAAGAAGTGGGACAGGCTGCGCTTGTGGAGCAGTTCGCGGTTGGCGAAGACGAGTCCGGCGACGTAGGCGGCGAGGAACCCCGACCCTCCGAGCCAGGTGACCCCCTCGAACACGAGGATCACGAAGGCGATGGTCATCGGCGGATAGAGGCCGTCGTAGTCGAGGCGCACCTCGTTGATCACCCACACCGCTATCCGACCGAGGATCCAGCCAGCAGCCGCGCCGAGCGCCATCTGGACCACGAAGCTCCCCGCGAGTCCGGCGAGACCACTGCCCTCACCGGTGACCACGGTGATGACCGCGACGGTGAGGAACACCGCGGCGGGGTCGTTGCTGCCCGACTCCAGCTCGAGGAGGGGACGGAGGCGGCCCTGGAGTCCCAGCCCCTTGGACCGCAGGATCGAGAAGACCGCCGCCGCGTCGGTCGAGGCGATGATCGCCCCGAGCAGCAGGCCGTACTGGAGATCGAAACCGAGGACGAACGCCGCGGTCACGCCCAGGACTCCGGCGCTGAGCATCACGCCGACCGACGCGAGGGTCACCCCAAGGCCGAGCACCGGACGGACGTCGGACCACCGAGTGGAGAAGCCACCGCTGAAGAGGATGAACGCGAGGGCGATGACACCGACTCGGCTGGCCACCTCGAAGTCGTCGAACTCGATGCCGAGCAGACCTTCGGAGCCCGCAACCATGCCGAGGAAGAGGAAGAGCAGGAGGCTGGGAACGCCAAAGCGCGAGGACGTCTTGCTCAACAGAGCGCCGCAGAGGAGCAGAGCACCGGCGAGGATCATCGTCGGATCGGCGTTCACCGCTACAGAGTGCCTGATGCCCGCCAACGGCACGAACCACCTCTGGGACGGCGCAGTACCAACGCAGCACCGACGGCCCACTGGCATGATGGTCCGGTGATCGACTTCGGCGACCTGGACGCAGTGATCCTCGACACCGATGGCGTGATCACCGACACCGCCTCGGTGCACGCCGCGGCCTGGAAGGAACTGTTCGACAGGTTCCTGCGGCACCGCAACGGAGGTGAGGGCTACGACCCGTTCACCGACGATGACTACCGGCGCCACGTCGACGGCAAACCCCGCCTCGACGGTGTGCGCAGCTTCCTCACCTCGCGGAGCATCGAGATGCCCGACGGCTCCCCCGACGACCCACCCGGCGACGAGTCGGTCGCCGCTCTCGGCAACGCCAAGAACGAGCGGTTCCTGTCGCGCCTCGATCGCGAACCGCCCCGACCCTTCCCGGGCACTGTGGCGTTCCTGCGGGAGGCCCGAGCGGCCGGCATCGCGACCGCCGCCATCTCGGCCAGCCGCAACGCGGGCGCGGTGCTCGACGCGGCAGGGGTGGCGGACCTGTTCGACCACATCGTGGACGGCAACGACGCCGACCAGCTCGGGCTGGCCGGGAAACCCGACCCGGCGATCTTCCTCGAGGCCGCCCGCCGGCTGGACGTCGAGCCCGACCGGGCTGCGGTCGTCGAGGATGCGCTGTCGGGAGTGGAGGCGGGTCGAGCGGGGCGTTTCGCCCTGGTCGTCGGCGTCGACCGCACCGGTCACCCCGAGGACCTCGCCGGCCATGGCGCCGATGTCGTCGTCGGCGATCTGTCCGAGATCCGCATCGCGACGCCCGACCGGCCCCTCACCTCGCTCCCCCACGGCCTCCTCGACCCTACGCTCCTCGCCGAACACATCGGCGAGCGACGCCCGGCGGTGTTCCTCGACTACGACGGAACGCTCACCCCCATCGTCGACGATCCCGATGCAGCGACGCTGCCCGACGCCACCCGCCGGGCGATCCGGCGTCTGGCGAAGCTGTGCCCGGTGGCGATCGTCAGCGGACGCGACCGGGCCGACGTCGCCACCCTCGTGGGCATCGAAGACATGGTCGTCGCGGGTAGCCACGGCTTCGACATCACCGGCCCCGGGTGGGAGCACCAGTTCCCACCCGGTGCCGACGCGCAACCCTCGCTCGCCGCCGCTGCCGACCAGCTCGACGCCGAGATCGGCGACATCCCGGGCGCCTTGGTCGAACGGAAGCGCTACGCGGTGGCGATCCACTTCCGCAGGGTCGATCCCGACCGTGTCGACGAGATCGACATTGCCGTCGAACGAGCCGTCTCCGACCATGACGGGCTGCGCCGCACGGCGGGGAAGATGATCTTCGAGCTGCGGCCCGACCTCGACTGGGACAAAGGGCGCGCCCTCGAGTTCCTGCTCGAGCAGCTCCACCTCGACCATCCCGGCATCGTCCCGGTCTACGTGGGCGACGACGACACCGACGAAGACGCCCTCCAGGTCGTGCGGCACGGCGGCCTGGGGGTCATCGTCGGCGACGAGAACCGACCCACGGCCGCCCACCTCCGTCTCGACGACCCGGGCGAGACGATGACGTTCCTCCACCGACTCGCCGACCTGCTCGAAGCCCGTACCCACACCGACCGATGGGTGCTCCGCTACGACGGGTTCGACCCCGATACCGAAGGCCACCGCGAGGCTCTCTGCACGCTCGGCAACGGTTATGTCGCCACCCGGGGTGCGCTGCCGGAGAACGACGCCGGGGGGCCCAGCTACCCCGGCACCTACCTCGCTGGCGTGTTCAACCGCCTCACCACCGAGATCTCGGGGCGTCCGGTCGAGAACGAAGACATGGTCAACGCCCCGAATTGGCTCTGCCAGACCTGGCGCCCCGAAGGGGGCCAGTGGTTCGACCTCCGCGTCGTCGACGTGCTCGACCACCATGTCGAGCTCGACATGCGCCGGGGGGTGTTCACCCGGTCGTCACGCATCCGCGACGCCGACGGCCGGACGACCCGGGTCACCCAGCGTCGGCTCGTGTCAATGGCCGATCCGCACGTGCTCGCGATGGAGACCACGCTGTTGCCCGAGGACTGGTCGGGCCGGGTGGAGGTGCGCTCGGGCATCGACGGCCGCGTGACCAACAGCGGCGTGGCTCGGTACAGCCAGCTGGCGAACCAGCACCTCGACGTGATCGATGCCGCGGCCGACGACTCGGCGGCCCAGATCACCGTCGAGACCACCCAGTCGCGAGTACGGATCGCCATGGCCTCGCGAACCGAACTCACCGACGACCGGTCCGTCGACACGGCACCGGTCGAGCGAGGGGCCTTGGTCGGTCACCGACTGGTGTTCGCCGTGGAGGAAGGCGAGCCGGTCACCGTCGACAAGGTGGTCGCCGTGCACACCTCCCGTGATCACGCGGTCACCGAGATCGGTCTCGACGCCCGCACACGGATCGAGCGAGCGGGGCGCTTCGACGATCTCCTCACCCCCCACGTCACCGCGTGGTCACACGTGTGGAATCGGCTGCGCATCGACGCCGACGTCGACGAGTCGACCGCCATGATCATCGACCTCCACCTGTTCCACCTCGCCACGGTGGTGAGCCGTCACTCGGGCGAGATCGACGCAGGCATCCCGGCCCGTGGGCTGCACGGCGAGGCCTACCGGGGCCACATCTTCTGGGACGAGATGTTCATCGTTCCCCTGCTCGCGGTCCGACTCCCGGGCCTCGCCCGTGGACACCTGCTCTATCGGTACCGACGTCTGCCCGAGGCTCGCCACGCCGCCGCCGCGGAGGGCTACCGCGGCGCGATGTTCCCGTGGCAGAGCGGGTCGAACGGGCGGGAGGAGACCCAGACACTTCACCTGAACCCGAGATCGGGGCGGTGGTTGCCCGACGGCTCCCACCTGCAGCGCCACATCAACGCCGCGGTCGTCTATGACGTGTGGAAGTACCACGAGGCCACCGGAGACATCGATTTCCTCGCCTTCCACGGGGCCGAGCTGATCCTCGACATCGCCCGGTTCTGGGACAGCGCCACCACCTACGACAAGGCCCTCGACCGCTACGAGATCCACGGGGTCATGGGGCCCGACGAGTACCACGAGCGCTATCCCGACGCCGACGAGCCGGGCCTGTCGAACAACGCCTACACCAACGTGATGGCGGTGTGGTGCCTCCGCCGGGCCCTCGACGTGCTCGACGTCCTCCCACCGCGACGGGCCCGGGAGCTGACCGAGACGCTGGATCTCGGCCCGATCGAACTCGACCGCTGGCGCGACATCTGTCGCAAGATGCGGGTCTGCTTCCACGACGACGGCATCATCAGCCAGTTCGAGGGCTACGGCGATCTGGCCGAGCTCGACTGGGCCGGTTATCGCTCGCGCTACGGCGACATCCATCGACTCGACCGGATCCTCGAAGCAGAGGGCGACAGCCCAAACCACTACAAGCTGTCGAAGCAGGCCGACGCGCTGATGCTGTTCTTCCTGTTGTCCCCCACCGAGCTCCATGAGATCTTCGACCAGCTCGGCTATCCCCTCGACGCCGACGGCATCGCCCGCAACGTCGACTACTACCTCGCCCGCACCGCGCACGGATCCACGCTCTCGGGCGTCGTGCACGCCTGGGTCCTCGCCCGCACCGACCGTCGACGGTCCTGGAACATGTTCGTCGAGGCGCTGCGCTCCGACGTGTTCGACGTCCAGGGAGGAACCACCGCCGAGGGGGTCCACCTCGGGGCGATGGCCGGCACCGTCGACATGATCCAGCACTGCTACACCGGCATCGAGACCCGCGACGGCGTGCTGTGGCTCGATCCCGCGCTACCGCCCGAGCTGGGTCACCTCATCATCGAGGTGCGTTACCAGGGGCACTGGATCGAGCTCGAGTTCGTCGGCGAGCAGGTCCGGGTCAGCGTCGTCCCCGGTCGGGACGGGACGATCCGCGTCGGCTTCGATGGCGAAGTGCGCGACATGGCCCCCGGCGAGGCGCTCACCTTCGGCGCCTGACCGGGGGCCAGTGTTCACAGAACCGGGGGATCAGAAGATCTCGAAGAGACCTGCGGCACCCATGCCACCGCCGACGCACATGGTGACCACGCCGTACTTCGCGCCACGACGCTTGCCCTCGTGGAGGACGTGGCCGGTGCAGCGAGCACCGGTCATCCCGTAGGGGTGCCCGACCGAGATGGCTCCGCCGGACACGTTGAGCAGCTCGTTGGGGATACCGAGGGTGTCGCGGCAGTAGAGCAGCTGGCTGGCGAACGCCTCGTTGAGCTCCCAGATGCCGATGTCGTCGACGGAGAGACCGTGCTGCTCGAGGAGCTTCGGCACGGCGAAGACCGGGCCGATGCCCATCTCCTCGGGAGCACACCCGGCGACGGCCATCCCTCGGTAGGCACCGAGGGGCTCGAGGCCGCGACGCTCGGCTTCGGCGGCCTCCATGACGACCACCGCAGCGGCACCGTCGGAGAGCTGGGAGGCGTTGCCGGCGGTGACGCACTTGCCTTCCTTGGCGAACTGGCCACCTCGCCACACCGGGTTGAGCTTCTGGAGGTCCTCGATGGTGGTGGTCGGCCGGTTGCCCTCGTCCTTGGTGAGGGTGACCTCCTCCTCGGAGGTCTCGCCCGTCTCCTTGTTGAACAGGGTCTTGATCGTGGTCATGGGAACGATCTCGGGCTCGAAGCGGCCCTCTTCCTGGGCCTGGGCGGTGCGCTGCTGGGACTGCAGGGCGTACTCGTCCTGAGCCTCGCGGG
Source organism: Acidimicrobiales bacterium (assembly GCA_007121465.1). Taxonomy (GTDB): domain Bacteria; phylum Actinomycetota; class Acidimicrobiia; order Acidimicrobiales; family SKKL01; genus SKKL01. The sequence goes on from SKKL01000138.1 coordinate 35,657, forward strand.
AGATGCCGTAGCGCTCGGCGACAACCTCGGCGGTCTCGATCATGGCGGCGTAGATGCCGGGCACCTCGGCGACGAGGTCCTTGTCGACCAGGCGGAACACGTTCTGGTGCTCGTTCTGGACCAGCGAGATCGACTCGACACCGGCACCGACGGCGACCTGCTGGCCGTCGACGATGATCTGCTTGGCGGCGGTGGCGATGGCCATGAGCCCCGACGAGCACTGCCGGTCGATGCTCTGACCGGCGACGCTCTCGGGCAGCCCGGCCCGCAGGGCGGCCTGGCGACCGATGTTCATGCCCTGGCTGCCCTGCTGGAGAGCGGCCCCCATGACCACGTCGTCGACCTCGGGGCCTTCGAGGCCGGCTCGCTCGACGGCGTGGCGAATGGCGTGGCCCCCGAGGGCCTGGGCCTGGGTGTTGTTGAACGCACCCCGGTAGGCCTTGCCGATGGGGGTGCGGGCGGTGGAGACAATGACGGCTTCGCGCATGGCGCGGAGGCTACCGGCCGGTCACGTCCGGCGTCGACCCCACCGCCGTCGCGACCAGCACCGCCGTCGAGATCAGCTCACCGCTCGGGCGCGGAGAACTGGAGCCACTCGTAGAACTCGTCGACGTCTCCATCGAGCGCGTAGAACACCCGGTCGACCTCGGCGAACTCCTCGACGGTCTGGTCGAGTTGTGCCAGCAGGCCTGCTGAGCCGCACGAGGTAGAGGCGTTGGGAATCGTCGACCGCAGCTCGGCATCGAACGACACGTCAGCGGTGCCGTCGGCGACCGTCGCCGACTGGAGCATCCCATCGGTGTCGTCGGAGAACCATCCACCGAGCCCCTCGGCCGCTTCCTCGTCGGTGGGGCCGGCCAACAACGCCCGCAGGGCTGCCTCGAGAGTCGCCTCTCCCTCGACGGATCGGGTGACCGCCTCGGTCTCGTCGCACTCGTCGCCCTCGACCAGCAGGTAGATCACCACATCGGCGGTCTCGGGCTCGGTGGTCTCGGGTGGATCGGTCGCCGCTGGCGCCTCGGTGGTGTCGGGCGCCTGGGTCTCGTCGGTGACGTCGTCGTCGTTGCCGCAGGCGACCAGCAGACCGACCATCAGGGCGAGCACCGCGAGCAGCGGGACCACCCGGGGGTGTCGTCGAGTGCGCATCCTGTCCTCCTTCGTTCGTCCGGTGCCGCGTGTCGCAACCAACCGGCACATCCAGTAGATCGCGTCGGGCGGACTCGCCCTAGGGCCGAAGGACCCTTGGCATCGGACGAGATCCGGGGCACCCTGAGGGGGCAATGCCGATCCGTCCACACACCGCACAGGTGGAGAACCCCCAGCCGGAACGGCCCGTACGACGGGCCGATCGGTTCCGGGGTGGCGGCTCGGCGAACCCCGTCCCCTCCCGGTCGCCGGACGTGCGCGTCCGGACGAGGGTGAGGACCCGACTTGAAGGGATCAGCCATGGTTGATCGTGTGTTGGACGACCTGACCGTCGAAGTCGCGCTCTCCGGAGAGATCACCGACGCCGACCGGCAACTGGCACTCGACAAGATCGAGAAGGTGCTGCACCTGGTCGACCAACCGATCCTCCACGTGGATCTCCGCCTGGAGATGGCACCGGATCCGGCTCGGGAGCGTCCCGCGCTGGCCCGGGCCACCCTCGACCTCAATGGCGAGAAGGTGCGGGCCCACGTGTCGGGGATCGCCATGACCGAAGCCATCGACCTGCTCGAGCAACGGCTTCGGCGTCGCCTCGAGCAGATCCAGGAGCACCGGCTCGCTCTGCGCAAGCGGGGAACGACCAGTGGCCCCGGCGAGTGGCGTCACGGAGACCTGCCCGCCGAGCGTCCGCCATGGTTCGACCGTCCGGTCGCCGAACGGGAGATCGTTCAGCACAAGACGTTCGCGACCCCGGCGGCGACCGTCGACGAGGCCGTGTTCGACCTCGAGTCGATGGACTACGACTTCTACCTGTTCGTCGACGCCGACTCGGATCGTGATGCCATCGTCCACCGACGCGACGACGGTGCCTACGGCCTCCGGTTCGACGATGGGCGCGACAGCACCGGCCTGAACGGTGCCGCCCCGGCTGCCGCGGTGGTCGTCGAGAGCCTGCCCGCACCGCACCTCGACGTCGACGAGGCCCGGGAACTGCTCGACAACAGCCAGGAGCCGTGGGTCTTCTACATCGACGCGGCCCATGACCGGGCCCGGGTGCTCTACCGGCGCTACGACGGTCACTACGGGCTCATCACCCCCGTCGACGACGGCGACTGAGACTCCGCGCTGAGCTGGCTGCGTTCACCAGCTCAGCGCGGGAACCGTCCGTGCCAGCGCTCACGGCAGCCGCGCGGGCCACGGCTCGGCGGAAGACGGCGATCACGCCGATCCCGCCGGTGATCGCGGCTGCCGGTGTCGCGAGGGCGGCGGCGAGCATTCGAGGTCCGGTGATCCCGCCACGGAGGCCCAGACCGGCGATCCCGCGTCCGGGAACGATGGGGTGCGCAGCGTCGTGGGTGGTCATGTCGAGGTCCTCTCGGTCGTCGTCCACCCGTCACCATCCTGCGGCGACGCGCTCACTCTCCAGACCGTTTCGCGCTCATTCGCGCCGGGTCGTCCTCATCTCGCGGACCCGTAGACCTCCTGGTCCCAGAGCCAGGCGACGATGCGGTCGAGACCTTGACTCAGATGTCTCCGGTAGGTACTCGACGGCAGGCCGAGGACCTCGGCGGCCACTTCCTGCGATGGTGTCTCCGCCAGGTAGGTCTGCTCGATGGCCCGAAGTCGCTTGGCGTCGCGAGGGTCACGTCGCAGCGAGTCGACGCCATCGACCAGGAGCGACTCGACGATCGAGGCATCGGGGTGGGCCTCGTATCCGGCTGCCTCCTTCACCAGCCGCGTCCGACCCAGCACATTGCGCCCGAGCTGTTCAGGCCGGCGCAGGTCCTGCAACCCCTGGCGCACCGCTTCCTTGAACTCCGTGTGTGACAGTACGAGGACATCGGTGGCCTCGGTGGCGGGAGGCTGGCCGACGAGGTCGTCCTGTGCGAGGGCGCGCTCGGTCCAGAGCGTGATGAGGGCGCCGACGGGGACGGCCCGGAAGTCGTGGGCGAACAGCCCGAACCGATGCTCACCGACGTGGAAGTCGCCCTCGGCGACGCGGGGAAGATCGGCGATGGCGAAGTACTCGTCCCACTGGTCCGGATCGGCGAGCGTCAAGAAGTCCCAGGCGAGCTCGGGCATCTGGAGGTAGCGCTGCAGGGTCAGGACGGGAACGAGGTTGAGCGTGGCCGAGGGCCGCTGATGCTCGGCCCGGTCGACGATGATCCGGGTTTGGGTCACTCGCTCTCCGGGCCGAGGCGGGGCGGCACGGCGGGCGTGTTCCCACGCCGACCGGGCACCAGGGTCGGCGTCACGCACCGCGGGCGGCGCCTCGGTCAGGTCGATCAGGGCGATCACCCCGCTGATGGTGGTGCCCTCGCGGATCACGGTGAAGGCGGCCGGTTGGACATCCCACCAGCTGGCGGCGATGCGGGCGGCCTCATCACCCTCGTGCAGAGCGACCAGGTCGAGCACGGCGTCGCGGTCGCCCGGCTCCGCTCGTTCGGGTTGACCCGATCCCCAGCTCTCCCAATCGACCGGAGACAGCACACCCGGGATCACCCGGAAGAGGTACTTGAGATCGTGGATCGCCCGGCGCTGCTCGGCTCCGCGGCGAGACGTCACCGCCCGGCAGATGTGGTCGCGCACACCGCGGAACACCTCGCGGTAGGTAGCCGGATCTCGCCAGCGCAGATCGGCCTCCAGCACGTCGCGAGCGAGGTCGTGGAGCGAGAGGCCCTCGGCCAGGGGCTCGACGAAGGACAGACCGCAGAGCCACTCGAACGCCTGATGTGCATCGTCGCCGACCACGTCTCGAAGTACGGGTTCGGTCGTCACCCTGGTCAGCGCGGCGGCGCCGAGTACACGCCTCTGAGCGTCGTCGGGCACCGAATCGAAGAACCGCTCGAGCAAGGTGCGCACCAGGTCGGGCCCGAGCGGATCGGCCTCGAGTGCTCCGCCACGCACGGCGGCGTCGGTCATGAGAGCGAGGGCGAGCGGGTGACCGTGCGAGACCTCGACGACACGCTCGCGGTCGTGTCCGCTGACACCGAAGCGGTCGAGGTAGTCGACACACTCGGACGGCTCGAGGTTCCGGAGGGTGACGACACGCAGCAGGTCGCGCCACCCAGGGTCGGCCCGCCACGCCGGATCGAGCGGTTCACGACTGGCCAGCACGACCAGCGACGAGGCTGGAAGCCGGGGCAGCCACTCGTCGCGCAGCCACGCATCCACGGGAGTCAAGCGCTCGTATCCATCCACCAACAGGAGCAACCGACGACCATCGTTGCCGCTGGTCGCACCGTGATCGGGAAGCTCGATGTGGCGATCGAGAGCGGCCTGTACCTCGTCGATCCGAGGGGGGACCTGTTGGCCGTCGAGGTGGACGACATGGGCATCGCAGTCGCGGCCGCGATCGGCCATCCGGGCGAGGAGCGACGACTTGCCGATTCCGGCCGGCCCATGGACCGACAGCAACGCGAGACGTGGCCCGGCGCCGTCGAGCACCGACTGCACGAGCTCGAGTTCGGCCTCACGACCGACGAATGACGCTCGTCGCCGTCGCTCGAGAACGCCGCCGAGCGAATCCTCGGTGGTGTCGCCCCACATGCCTCTCTCACGATACACAGATCCGAGTGTCGCGGGTTTGGGACCTTCGCCCCTGTCGGGAATCCTCCCCGGTCGCGACGATGGCACCGATGAGGGATCCATCGACCGACCGGGGCCCCGAGGGGGTCGGGACACTCGTAGAGCGAGACGTCCAGGTGTTGATCGCTCAGGCCCTCATGCTCGCCCTCGACCATGAGGCTCCGGTGACCCAGGCGGGCGAGGAGCTGGCCCGGCACTCCCATGGGTCGATCGATGCTCTCGACGCGACGGCGGCGAGGGTCGAAGCGTTGGCTCACCGCAATCCGGGGCCCGACGCTCGGCGGCTTCTCGCCATCGTGGAGGAGGCCCGTCGACGCATCGAGTCGCGCGAGCGGCACCCCAGCCGCACCGAGCGTCGACGCTTACGCCTGGTGTCCTGACCCGGCGCTCACACCTCCCGGGTGTTCTACGAGCAGCTCCTCGGCGTGAGCGCCGACGACACCGTGCGGTCGATGTCGGTCACCGGCACGGCAAGGCGGAAGGCTCGCATGCCTCCCCGTTGCAGCAAAGGATGGTCAGCCCGA
>SKKL01000007.1 GCA_007121465.1 Acidimicrobiales bacterium
TGGCCCCAGCCTAGGGACCCGACAGGCCCGGTACCGTGGCGGCTCATGGGTCGCCGCTATGCCGTGCTCGGGACCGGGGCCATCGGCGGGCTCTACGGGGCTCGTCTCGCCGCCGCCGGACACGACGTCCACTTCCTCGCCCGCTCCGATCTCGACCACCTCCGCACCGACGGGCTCACCGTCGAGTCGGTCTACGGCGACGTCCGGCTCGACACCCCCTCGGTGTGGGACGACCCGACCGAGATGCCCGAGGTGGACGTCGTCCTCGTCGCCATCAAGACGACCGCCAATGACCAGCTCCCCCGTCTCCTCGGTCCGTTCGACCGTCCCGGCACGACGGTGGTGATGCTGCAGAACGGGCTCTGCGTCGAAACGCTCGCCGCCGACATCGCCCCGAGCGCGGAGGTGCTCGGCGGCCTGTGCTTCACCTGCTCCAACCGCGTGGCGCCCGGCCACATCCGGCACCTCGACTACGGGTCGGTGACCCTCGCCGCCCACCACCGCGACGGCGGCGCGGCGGGCATCACCTCCGCCCTCGAGGCGGTGGCATCCGATCTCGAATCCGCCGGCGTCGAGGTGGTGCGGGCCCCGGATCTCGGGGTAGCCCGGTGGCGCAAGCTGGTGTGGAACATGCCGTTCAACGGCTTGTCGGTCCTGCTCGACGCCACCACCGACGAACTGATCGCCGACCCCGCGACCCACGATCTCGCCGCCCAGCTGATGGACGAGGTCTGCGCCGCGGCCGAGGCCTGCGGGTCACCGCTCGGCGGCTCCACCCGCGACGACATGTTGGAGCTCACCCGCACCATGCGGTCGTACGCGACGAGCATGAAGCTCGACGCCGAGGCCGGTCGTCGCCTCGAGCTCGACGCGATCTACGCCGCGCCGCTCGACGCCGCTCGACGAGCAGGGGCGCCGGCCCCCCGCCTCGAGACTCTCCACGCCCAGCTGCGGTTCCTCGACTCCCGGCGCCGCTGACCGCCCAGTTCAGGCCAGGTCGCCGCCGTCGGGGTCGGAGTCGTCGGGTCCCGGATCGGCGTGACCCGCGTCGTCATCGTGGTCGTGGTCGTGGTCGTGGTCGTGGTGGTGATGGTCGTGTGGGGGTTCGTGGGCGTGGGGGCCGATGTCGACGACCGTGCTCCCCCCGTTGGCGTCCGACACCGATCCGTCGGGAAGGACCGCCGCCTCGGCCCGCGCCAGCACCTCGCGCAGCGGTCGGCCGGTGGCTCGGGCGACGAAGGCGGCATCGTCGTGTTCGACCTTGGTCCGCCCCGCTCCGACCTTGACCCGCACGGGGTGACCGTCGACCTCGACGACCCCCTCGGTCCGGGCGGCCGGCCACCGGTCGAGCGTGGTTCCCCGGACCCCGAGGGTGCCGGTCTCGTGGCGCATCACCTCGGCGATCTGGTCGACCAGAGCCGAGTCGGCGAGGGCGCTCACCACGTGGGCGGGACGCCCCTTCTTCATGATCATCGGGGTCACCCACGCGTCGTGGGCCCCGGCGTCGAGCAGCGAGGCGAGGGCGGTGGACAGCACCTCGCCGGTCGCATCGTCCACGTTGGTCTCGAGCAGCACGACGGGCTGGCCCCGGTGCAGGCTCGCGTTGCGCACCCCGAGCACCACCTGGACCAGGTTCGGGCGGTCCTCGAGCTCGCGGTTGCCGGCCCCGAATCCCGACGCCTCGATCTGCATCGACGGCATGGGGCCCCATTCCACCGCGAGGGCCGAGACGATCGCCGCTCCCGTCGGGGTGGTCAGCTCGAAGGGAAGCTCGAGACCGTAGCTGGGGGCGCCCCTCAACAGCTCGACGACGGCGGGCGGCGGGTTGGGCAGGATCCCGTGGGCGGCGCGGACCGTGCCGAGACCGTGGGCGACCGGGCTCGACGCCACCTCGTCGATCCCGAGCGATTCGAGGGCGGCGCAGGTGCCGACGATGTCGACGATGGCGTCGATCGCCCCGACCTCGTGGAAGTGGACCTGCTCGGGTGGCTGGCGGTGGAGGCGACCTTCGGCGAGGGCGAGGGCCCAGAACACGGCGCGGGCCCGCTCGCGGACCCGATCGGGGAGGTCGGCCTCGTCGAGCATGTCGAGGATGTGGGCCGCGGTGCGAACGACGTTGGTCGACTCGGCGATGACATGGGCCTTGGTGCCGGCGATGCCGTTGCGCAGGACCGGCTCGGCCTCGAGGCGCCACCCGGCGACGGGGAGCTGTTCGCACATGGTCCGCACCTCGTCGAGGTCGGCGCCGGCGTCGAGGAGCGACCCGAGGGCCATGTCGCCAGCGATCCCACCGAAGCAGTGGAACCAGGCCACCCGGCGTTCTCCGGTGGCCTCGATCGGGGGGGTGGTCACGGGCGGGAGGCCTCCTCGGTGTGGGGTCGGTGGACCGGCTCTGCTCGCGAAACCGATACTGCCCGCGACACGGCCATGGCGGCGCCGAAGCCGTTGTCGATGCCGACGACGCTCAGGCCGGCGGCGCAGCTGGCGAGCATCCCCAGCAGCGCGGTGACGCCTTCGAGCCCGGCGCCGTAGCCGACGCTGGTGGGTACGGCGACGACCGGGCCCGAGACGATCCCCCCGACGACGCTGGCGAGCGCGCCCTCCATCCCGGCGACGACGACCACCGCGTCGGCGTCGGTCAGGTCGTCGACGTGGGCGAGGAGCCGGTGGATGCCGGCGACACCGACGTCGGTGAGCTGATGGGCGGCGAAGCCGAGAGCCGACAGGGTGGCGACGCACTCGGTGGCGACGGGCAGGTCGGCGGTTCCGGCGGTGACGACCACCACCCGTTCGGGGCGCAGGGGTGCGGCGCGCCAGGCCACCGTGGTCCCGGTCGCCTCTCCGGTGGGATGAGCGGCGAGCACGGCGGCGATCTGGTCGTCGGCAGCGCGGGTCAACAGGACCGGGCCGCCGGGCGCGCCCAGGAGCTCTCCCACGATGGCCACACAGGCGTCGACGGTCTTGCCCGGGGCATACACCGCTTCGACCGTTCCCTGGCGCAGGGCGCGGTGGTGATCGACCTTGGCCACGCCGATGTCGACGAAGGGCAAGCGGGCGAGCACGTCGGCCGCCGTCTCGGGTGGGATCTCACCCCGGCGCACGTCCTCGAGCAAAGCCGTCAGGGCGTCTCGGTCCACATCACTATCCTGACGCCCCGTGACCCCACCCGCCGCATCGCCCTCGCCGACACCGTCCCTCGACGCCACCACGGTGGCCTACCTGGGGCCGGAGGCGACCTTCACCCAGCAGGCGCTGCTCAGCGATCCCGACCTCACCAGACTCGAGGCGGTGGCGATGCCCACCATCTCCGACGTGCTGGCGGCCGCGGCGGGCGGAGCGGTCGATCTCGGGTTCGTTCCGATCGAGAACGCCATCGAAGGGTCGGTCACGGTCACCCTCGACACCCTGGCCTTCGAGGCCGACCTGTTGATCCAACGCGAGGTCGTCATGGACGTCTCGCTCAACCTGCTCGGCACACCCGACTCCACCCTCGAGGACATCACCCGGGTCGCGTCGTACCAGGTGGCCACCGCGCAGTGCCGCAACTTCCTCCTCACCCGACTGCCGGGGGTCGCCACCGACGCGGCGAACTCCACCGCCGAAGCCGCCCGGCTCGTCGCCGAGAAGGGCGATCCCACCGAGGCCGCCATCGGCACGGCGCTCGCCGCCGAGGTCTACGGACTCAAGGTCCTCGCCGAAGAGATCGAGGATCATCCCGGCAACCAGACCCGTTTCGTGGCGGTGTCCCGCCGAGGGATCCCCGCCCCGACCGGCCACGACCGCACCACGCTGGTGATCTTCCAGCGGGCCGACCGTCCCGGCAGCCTGCTGACGATCCTCCAGGAGTTCGCGGCCCGGGCGATCAACCTCACCAAGCTCGAATCCCGACCCACCAAGAAGGGCCTGGGCGACTACTGCTTCATCATCGACCTCGAGGGTCACGTCGACGACGAGCTGGTGGCGGACTGCATCCGCGACCTCAAGTCGAAGATGGCCGAGGTGAAGTTCCTCGGCTCCTACCCGGCGGCAGGCGAGCACGGGCCGTCGGTGCGGCGCGACGCCGAAGCATCCTGGCGGGCCGCCGACGAGTGGGTGCGGGACCTGAGGAACCAGATCCGGCGCTGATCGAGGCGACCGTGCCCGTCGACGCCACCGCCCTCGACCAGATCGTCGCCGTCGTCCTCCAGGCGGCGGCGGTGGTCCTCGCCGTGAGCGGAGCGGTCAAGCTCGCCGACCCCGGACCAGCCGCCGCTGCGCTCGACGGCGCCGGCCTGCCGTCGTCGCCCCTTCTCGGCCGGGTCCTCGGTGCTGGCGAGATGGTCGTCGGCGCACTGGTGCTCGCCGTCGGCGGCGCGTGGTCGGCGGCGGCACTGGCCGCGCTCTACGCGGGCTTCGTCGGTTTCGTTCTCTCCAACCGGGCGCGCGGCTTGAACGTCCCGTGCGGATGCATCGGTGAGGCCACCGAGCCTCCCGGGGCGTTCCACCTGGGTGTCGACGTGGTCGCGGTGGCCGCGGGAGTGGCGGCGATCGTGCGGCCGGTCGGTCCGGTCGCCGAGCGGCTCGACGGCGGGGTGGGCGACGTGTTCGCCCTCGTCGCTGTGCTCGCGCTGGCTGTCCTGGCGCTGGTCGGGATCCGAGCGGCGGGGCGGAGCGGGTCCGCGCACTGACCGGGTCCGGCGTTCGGCTGGACCTCAGAAGTTCACCGCGGCCGCCGAAAGATGCCGAGACGTCGTATCTCTTCTTCCCCCGGATGGTGACCGTGAGCAACATGTGGGCGCGGTCCCGGTGGGTCGCCCTCCTCCTGGCGGTCACGCTCCTCGCAGGGTGCGGTGATCCGGACGCCA
>SKKL01000277.1 GCA_007121465.1 Acidimicrobiales bacterium
ATCCAGATCACCCCGACCATGCCCCAGGTGGCCGCCGTCCCGAGGACCAGTGCGGTCACCGCAACGACTCGAACCAGGCCACCTGCACGTCGACCCCGGGGGAGTAGCGAGCGAGGGGCGGGCCGACCGGAGCGGGGAGCCCCGCCGCCTGGATGAGGCTCTCGCTGATCTCGACGTCGTCGACCGCGTGGAGCGGCCACCGGGCATGGTGGACCTGGCCGTAGAGGAGCCGCCGGCGTCGGGGCGTGAGCAGCCCCCACCGGGCGGTGAGGAAGTGGTCGAGTGGCGTGACCTGTGCCTGCGCGAGCTCGGCGCATCCACCGACGCCGCCGTGGCGAAGTAAGGGTGTGCCCGCTGTCGAGGACGTCACCGCTGATCCTCCCCCGTTCACGCGTCGACCGGTCCTCAAACAGCAATGGCACGAGTTGGCCTACTTCCACTGGGCCTATGACCCGGTGGTCGTACAAGCCCTGCTCCCCGAAGGCGTCAACGTCGACACCTTCGAGGGGCAGGCGTGGGTCGGGCTCATCCCGTTCGAGATGCGCCGGGTCCAGCTCGGGCCGACGCCACCGGTTCCGTGGCTCGGCAGCTTCGTGGAGATCAACGTCCGCACCTACGTCACCGACGCACTGGGGCGGCGGGCGGTCTGGTTCTTCTCCCTCGACGTCCCGCGTGCCGCGATCGTCGGGGTGGCGAGGTCGGTCTTCTCCCTCCCCTACTGCTGGGGGCCGGCGACCCACCAGGTGGCGGGTGACCGCCACCACTACCTCACCACCCGACGTTGGCCCCGCACGACAGGCCCGGCGCCGAGCGCGGACATGGCCTTCACGGTCGGCCCCGAGCTGGAGGAGTCGCAGGTCACGCCACTCGACCACTTCCTGACCGCCCGGTGGGGGCTGCTCACGCCCCGACGCCGGCGGCTCCTCTACGGCCAGGTCCACCATCCTCGCTGGCCGCTCCACGCGGTCGACGACATCGAGATCGATGAGAGCCTCATCGAGGCAGCGGGCCTTCCCACTCCGGTCGGCCCGCCCCTCGCCCGCTACTCCCCCGGGGTCGACGTGCAGGTGGCCTGGTTCGAGTCGTTGCGGTGACCGCACTGGTCCTCGGGACGGCGGCCACCTGGGGCATGGTCGGGGTGATCTGGATGGTGCAGCTCGTCCAGTACCCCATGCTCACCGGCTACCCGCCCGAGGCCGCCACCACGGCCATGGCCGATCACCAACGGCGCATCTCGTGGGTGGTCGGTCCACTGATGGCAGTCGAAGGCGTGACCGCGCTGATCCTCCTCGTCGATCGCCCCGAGATCATGGGGGCCACACAGGCCTGGGTGGCCGCCATCCTGCTCGGCGTCGCCCTCGTCTCCACGGTGGCGGTGCAGGTGCCGCTGCACTCCCGACTGGCCGATGCCCACGACGTCGTCACCGCCCGCCGGCTCGTCGCCACCAACTGGGTGCGAACCACCGCGTGGACCGCCCGCGGCGTTCTCCTCGTTGCCGTCCTCATCAGCTGACTCTGTCAGCGGAGGCTCACCGGAAGGGCGGGCCGCTCAGCCACACGACGAGGGAGCGGCGCACCCCCGACACCAGCGGTGTGACCCGGTGGTACTCGAAGGCGGGAAAGGCGATCACCGTGCCGAGCACCCGCCGCTCCCGGGCCGACTCGGCCAGGTCCTCGGGAGCGAGGTCGGTGACGGTGTCGAACAGCTCGAGGTCACAGCCCTCGTAGGTGTGCGGCTCGCTGAGCTGGACCACCAACGCCAGCTTCCGGGACGACACGTCGCTCGCCAAGCCGTCCTGGTGCCAGGTGTAGAACGCGCCCGGTTCGTCATAGACCGTGTACTGGAGATCCTCGCCGAAACCGGTCAGGTCGAACCCGTAGGTGCGGTTCGCCCGCCGGCCGAGCGCGCCGAGCTTCTCGAACAGCCACGCAGTGTCGGGCTCGGGCGGGATCCACGCCACGCGGGCCCGGCGCAGCGACTCGTCGAGCGGGTCGTCGGACGCCAAGCGAGCGTCGTCGGCACCGAACGCCTCGCCGGTCTCGACGATGCGTTCGCACTGCCGGGGGCCGAACGCCCCCGGCAACACGACGTGGCTCGCATACGACGGCGTCTCCACCGCCGGCAACACGGGTCGGATCTCGAGCGGCTCGTCACTCACACGCGGCGACGGTAGCGGCTCCGCACGTGCCTCAGAAGCCGTCCGGCCTCAGGAGGAGGCAGCCGCCTCGCGGTCCTGGCCGACGGCGTCGAACTCCTCGTACTCCGCACCGGTGTCGACCCAGTCCTCGAACTGGATGACCCCGAGCTCCTCGAAGCGGCGCCGCAACCACGCGTCGCCCGCGTCGAGCAGACCGAGCTTCTTGCAATTGGGGACGATCTTGGAGAACAGGATCTGCTGGAACACGTTCTCCTCCTGGGGGATGTCGACCAGGCCACGAACCAGAGGCTTGACCGGAACTCCCATGCGCTCCCACACCTCCTGCTGGAGGAAGCGGTCGCGCATGCGCACCGCAGCCTCGAAGGCGAACTCCTGACGCTCGCGGATCTCGGACTGGGAGAGCCCGGCGTAGTACTCCTGCAACGACAACACGCCGAACGCGACGTGGCGAGCCTCGTCGGCCATCACGTAACGCAGGAGCTTCTTGAGGAGAGGCTCCTCGGTGAGCTGGTACATGAACCCGAAGGCGGCGAGGGCCAGGCCCTCGACCATGATCTGCATGCCGAGATAGGTCATGTCCCACCGGGAGTCCTCGATGATGTCGTCGAGGAGCAGCTTGAGGTGGGTGTTGATCGGGTAGCTGTCGCCGACCTTGGTGTCGAGGTACTTGGCGAACACCTCGACGTGGCGGGCCTCGTCCATCACCTGGGTGGCGGCGTAGTACTTGGCGTCGATCCACGGGACCGTCTCGACGATCTTGGCGGTGCACAGGAGCGCGCCCTGCTCACCGTGGAGGAACTGGCTCATGCGCCAGGTGAGTGACTCGTTGGCGAGCTGTGTCCACTGCTCGTCGTCCCAGTTCTTGACCGGGGAGCCGGGCATGGTCGCGAGGTATCCCTCGGGGCCGAAGCGCGGGTCGGTGCTCCCTCCGGCGAACCACTTGGTGGGGTCGACCTCGATCGACCAGTCGAGGTCGGTCTCGCCGTTCCACTGGGAGTTCTTGGCCTTCTCGTAGAGCTTGTTGAGCGCCGGTCGGGCGCCCTTCTCGTAGTCCCAGGTGAAGATGGCCTCGGCGTTGTCCCGTACGGCATGGATCGCCTCGTCCACGTCGGTGTTGGTCACCGCGAGGATGGCGTCGATGTCGTTGACATCGGTGAGATCGGTACGGCGCAGCTGGTCCCTGTCGAGTGTCATGCGACACACTATACGCCGTACGGTGCCGCCTGTCACCGCGATTCCTGGCGACAGCGAGCGGGGACGTCAGTCCTGCCAGCGCTCGCGGTGAACGAGCTCGTCGAGCGGGAGACGTGGCGCGCTCGGGCGCGACGGGTCCGGCGGGCCGGGCCGACCGAGGGTGATCGCCATCGGGCCCTCCGTGTCCTCGGGCAGTCCGAGCACGGGGCGGAGACGGTCCTGGTGGTGGAACGTGACCGGGCAGGTGGCCAGGCCGAGATCGTGGGCGGCGACCATGAGGTTCTGGGCCATGCGTCCGAGATCGAAGAGCCGCCCGCCCTCGACCGGGGCCACGAGCACGATCACCACGGGCGCGTTGCCGATCCATCCGGTGAAGTCGCCGCATTCGGCCAGCCGCTCCCGAGTCTCGCCGTCGGTGACCACCACGAGCCGGGTCAGCTGCGAGTTCTTCGCACTGCCGGCCATGCGGGCGGCGCGCAGCACCTGGTCGAGTTCGTCGGGGTCGACCGGGTCGGGCAGGTAGCTGCGGGTGTCACGCTTGGTGATGATGGCCTCGTAGGCGTCCATCGACCCAGTGTGGTCGATCAACCGAGGCGGGGCGCCGCCAGGTCAGCGAACGGCCAGCAGGTCGACGACGAACACCAGCGTCTCGCCGCCCTTGATGACCCCGCCTGCGCCCTGGGCGCCGTAGCCGAGGTGCGGAGGGATGGTGATGCGGCGCCGACCGCCGACCTTCATGCCCGCCACGCCCTGGTCCCAGCCGGAGATGACCTGTCCCTGTCCGAGTCCGAAGGCGAACGGGTCGTTGCGGTCCCACGATGCGTCGAACTGCTGGCCGTCGCTCCAGGCCACGCCCACGTAGTGGACCTCGACCCGGTTGCCCGAGGCGGCTTCGGCGCCGTCGCCGACCTCGATGTCCTCGACGACCAGCTCGGCGGGCGGGTCCTCTCCGGTCGGGATCTCGACTTGGGGCTTCTGGGCATCAGACATGGTCCGACCCTACCGCCGCCAGCCGGGGGCGCAGGTGGAGGTTGAGCATCAACAGTCCACAGATCGAGAAGATCGACGCGGCGACGAACGCACCCGCATAGGACGTCTGGGAGGCGACCACACCGAGCACCGCACCGCCACCGGCGGAGGCCACCTCGAAGAACATGGTGAAGGTGGCCACCACCGCCGAGCGTTCGCTGTCCGGGGCGCTGTTGACCGCCGCGGTCATCAGCGCTGGATAGATCAGCGCCGAACCGGCGGCGAGCACCACGATGAACACATAGAGCCCGATCGGTGCCTGCCAGATGGCGATGCCGATGAGCCCGATCGCCCCGGCGGACAACCCCACCGTGCCGATCACGACCGGCCCGTAGAGGTCGGGCAGGCGACTGCCCCCGAGACGCACCACCAGAACGACGACGGCGTAGACGAGGAACACCCCGGCCACGTCGGTCATGCCGATCTCCTCGCCGTAGAG
>SKKL01000256.1 GCA_007121465.1 Acidimicrobiales bacterium
AAGATGTTGGAGGCGGTGGCCGAACCGGTCACGAAGGTGCCGAGAGCGCCGACGGCGGGTGCGAGCAACGGCCAGGCGCCCCCGACTCCTGCTGCCGCCAGCGCGAGCTCGTCGGTCAGCCCCGCCTGCGACATGGTGCGGGCGATGAGGACCATCGCCAGCAGCGCCACGACGACCGGGGCCAGGAGGCGGTTGGTCTGTCCGATCGAGTGGGCGACGTCGGCCATCGTGACCCGTTGCGCGACGGCTCCGGCCGCGAAGGCGACGGGAAGCAACAGACCGGGGTGGTACAGGGGCCGGATGCTGCCCGAGAAGACGCCGAAGAGCTCCCAGTCGACGACCACCCCGAACAAGGCGTCACGGATCGGAGGGATGAGTCGGGTGACGAGCACCAGAGCGATCAGCGACACATAGGGTGCCGCCGCTCGCACCAGCTGACCGCCAGACGGTGCATCGCTCTCCTCGGGTGGAGGCGGACCGACCGTGGTCGACGGGACAGCGGAACGACGGGCCACCGTCGAGACGAGGGCGACGAACGCCGCTCCTCCGAGGACCGCTCCGCCCAGGGTGGGCAACTCGGGCCCGACGAAGCGGGCGATCAATCCGAAGGGGACGAAGAACGTCACAGCGGCGACGGCACCCCACCCCCATGTCGGAGCCGAGGTGGGCAGAGCCCGGCTCACGATGACCACCAGGGCGATCATCAGGACCCACCCGAGGAGGACGTGGTAGGGCGCGGTCGCCGCCGCCAGTTCGGGGCCGGTGAAGTCCGTGGCCGACACCTGGGCCATCACCGGGGTGCCGACAGCACCGAACGACACGCCCACGGCGTGGCCGACCAGAGCGGCGGTCACGGCGGCGAGCGGCGGGAAGCCCGCGGCCACGAGGAACGGGGCGGCCAACGCCACCGGGGTGCCGAACCCGGCCGCTCCTTCGAGGAAGAGGGTGAAGAACCAGGCGATGAGCAGCGCGGCGACACGCGGGTCCGGGGTCAGGCGGGCCAGACCGGCTCGGAGCACGTCGGTGGCACCGGTGCGCTGCTGCAGGTGGTGGATCCCCAGGGCGGGACCGATGATGGCGACGACCGTGAAGGCCACGAAGCCGGCTTCGGCCCCCACCCCCACCACCCCCGCGCCGGTGGAGAACGAGTCGTCAGGCCCGCCGAAGCCGAAGGCGACCGCGGCCAGGGCGAGGGTCCCGGCCGCGGTGACGGTGCCCGCCCGCGCCGCCGACCAGCCGAACCCCACCATGAGCACCAGCACGACGAGCACGGGGGCGGCAGCGAGGAGTGCCTGCACGGTGCCCGCTAGCGGCCGGAGTCGGTCACGAGGTGGAGCTCGCCCTCGCCGCGCTCGAAGGCCGACACGTTGGCGATGGTCGTCTCGGCGATCCTGGTCAGGGCCTCGATGGTGAAGAATGCCTGGTGCCCGGTGATGAGCACGTTGGGGAAGGTGATCAGGCGGGCGAAGACGTCGTCGTGCACCACCCGGTCCGACAGGTCCTCGAAGAACAGGTCGGCCTCCTCCTCGTACACGTCGAGGCCGAGGTGGCCGATCCGCCCCCGCTTGAGCCCATCGATCACCGCCGAGGCGTCAACCAAGGCTCCTCGGCTGGTGTTGACGATCATGACGCCCTCGCGCATCCGCTCGATGGCCGCGGCATCGATGATGTGGTAGGTCTCGGACGTGAGCGGACAGTGCAGGGCCACGATGTCTGACTGCTCGAAGAGGTCGTGGCGGTGCAGGTACTCGACACCGACGGACCGGCACGTGTCGTTGGGGTAGGGATCGCTGGCCACCACCCGACACCCGAACCCCAGCATGATCTTGGCGAACTCGGTGCCGATCTGTCCGGTGCCGATCACCCCCACGGTGCGGCCGTGCAGGTCGAAACCCAGGAGACCGGTGAGGGCGAAGTTGTGCTCACGCACTCGGTTGTAGGCCCGATGGATGTTTCGGTTCAGCGCCAGGATGAGTCCCACCGCGTGCTCGGCCACCGCGTGCGGCGAGTAGCCAGGGACCCGCACGACGCTCAGACCAAGTCGACGCGCCGTGGCCAGATCCACGTGGTTGAAGCCCGCTGAACGCAGCGCTATGAGACGGACTCCCTGCTCGACCAGACCCTCGAGCACCGTCGCTCCCAAGTCATCGTTGACGAAGGCGCACACGGCATCGCAGTCGCCGGCGAGTGGAACGGTTGCCGGCGTCAGCTTCGGCTCGAGGAAGATGATCTCGTGGCCGGCGGTGTTCGCCAGCTGGAAGGACTCGATGTCGTAGGGCTTCGAGCTGAACATCGCGATGCGCATCGGTTCCCCACGATACGGCGAATCCGAGGGCGCAGGTCCAAGCGCCGACCGCGTCTGGCGTCAGCTCTCGGCGCGGACCTCGGAGATACGGGCCACCTCGTCGACGGACAGCTCGAAGTCGAACACGTCGAAGTTCTGGGACCGGCGGTCGGGGTTCGACGACCGGGGAATGGGCGACACGTTGTCCTGCTGCAGCAGCCAGCGAAGCGCCACCTGGTAGGGCGACTTGCCGTGGGCCTCGCCGATCTCGGCCAGCACCGGCGACTGCACCCCCTCGCCTCGTAACGGCGAGTAGGCGGTGATCATCACGTCGCGCTCGGCGGCGATTCCGAGCAGGGTGTTCTGGGTGCGACCCGGCTGGTACGGAACCTGGTCGGCGAGGATCGGCGCCAACTCCATGGCCTCCAGGAGGAGCGGACCACGGAAGTTGCTCACCCCGAGGTGCCGCACCTTCTCGGCGTCCTTGGCGGCCATCATCGCCTCCAGGGTCTCGCCGAGGGGCACGTCGTCGGTGGGCCAGTGGATGAGGAGCAGATCGACGTAGTCGGTGCCGAGGCGTCGGAGACTGGCATCGACCGCGGGCCCGACCTGGTCGCCGGCGAGAGTCTCCCCGACGATCTTGGTGGTGAGGAAGATCTCCTCACGGGCCACGCCGCTGTCGGCGATGCCCTGCCCCACCTCGGCCTCGTTGCGGTAGGCCTGGGCGGTGTCGATCTGGCGGTAGCCGAGCTCGATGGCGTGGCGGGTGCCCTCGCGAGCCTCGTCGCCGGTCAGCTGCCAGGTACCGAACCCGAGGGCGGGGACCTGCTCCCCCTGCACGTTCACGTGTGACGTCATGCTCTCCGACGCTATCGGCCACCGGAGCGGGAGAAACTGCCGCGGGGCCGGTAGAACGGAGCGGTGGACACGGTCTGGGTGCTCGGTGACCAGCTGAACCGTCGAGTCGGCGCGCTGGCCGATGCCACTCCCGCCGACACCCGGGTGCTGCTGGTCGAGTCCGCCGCTGCCAAAGGTTCTCGACCGATCCACCGCCAGCGCCTTCACCTCGTGGTCACGGCCATGCGTCGCTTCGCCGAGGAGCTGCGTTCGGCCGGGTTCGAGGTGGACCACCGGAGCGCCTCCACCCTCGTCGCCGGGCTCGACGCACACCGCGACGAGCACCGGCCCGACCGGGTTCGGGTCACCGAGCCGCTGTCGTGGTCGATGCTGCACGCCCTCGATGCACGCGCCGACGTCGAACTGGTCCGCTCCGATCAGTTCCTCTGCCACCCAGACGACTTCGCCCGATGGATCGATGGCCGGGGCCGGACGCGCATGGAGGACTTCTATCGCTGGCAGAGAACCCGGCTCGGCTACCTCATGGACGGAGACGAACCGGCCGGCGGGCGGTGGAACTTCGACCACGAGAACCGTGAGCCTCCCCCCGAGGGTGACGCCCCCTGGCCCACCCCACCCCGATCCCGCCTCGACGACCTCGACCGGGAGGTCCTCGCCGCGCTTCCCGACTCCGCGTTCGGCGGCGACCCCGACGGCTGGTGGCCGACGTCGCGACGAGCAGCCCTGGCCCGACTCGACCACTTCGTCACCGCTGTGCTGCCCCACTTCGGTCCGCACGAGGACGCCATGCTGGGTCGGGACTGGCACCTGGCCCACTCGCTGCTCAGCCCCGCGCTCAACCTGGGGCTCCTCCTGCCGGGCGAGGTGGCCGATCGGGCCGAGGAGGCCTACCGGGCCGGTGACGTCCCGATCGCGTCGGCGGAGGGATTCATCCGGCAGATCATCGGCTGGCGTGAGTACGTGTGGGGTCGCTACTGGCTCCACATGCCCGAGTGGCTGGACCACAACGTGTTCGGCAACGACGCGCCCGTGCCTCCCGCCTACCGGGGTGAGACCGACACCCACATGGCGTGCCTCGCCACCGCCCTCGACGGGGTACAGACACGTGGCTGGGTGCACCACATCCAGCGGCTGATGGTGCTGGCGTCGTTCGCCAACATGGCCGGCGTCCATCCCCGAGCGCTCATGGACTGGATGCAGGTGAGCTTCGTCGACGGCGCCGAGTGGGTGATGGTCCCCAACGTGATCGGCATGGCCACCTGGGCCGACGGCGGGACCATGGCCACCAAGCCCTACGTGTCGGGGGGCGCCTACATCAACCGGATGAGCGACCACTGTCGGGACTGCCGCTACGACCCGAAGAAGCGAACCGGTCCCGATGCCTGCCCGTTCACCACCCTCTACTGGGACTTCCTCGCCCGCAACCGGGAGCGGCTCTCGGGGAACCACCGCATGGCTCAACCCCTGAAGGGGCTCGACCGGCTGTCCGATCTCGATGAGACCCGGGACCGGGCAGCCGAGGTCCTCGAGCTCCTCGCCACCGGCGACCTCTGACGCCCTCCGTCCCTGTCAACCCGAAATCTCGCGGTTGGAGCACCGCTGCGGTGTCGCACCCGCGAGATATCGGTTGGCGGAGGCAGCGGCAGCAGCAGCGGGGGGC
>SKKL01000272.1 GCA_007121465.1 Acidimicrobiales bacterium
CGAGCGAGGTGGAGTCCTCCCGGTGACGCCTCCCGTCGATGGCCACCACGACGCACTGGGCGCCGAACTCCTCGGCCAGCTCCGACACCAGCTCGGGGCGAGCCACCGCGGCCGAGTTCACCGACACCTTGTCGGCCCCGGCTCGCAGCAGGCGACGGGCGTCGTCGACACTGCGGATCCCGCCACCGATGGTGAAGGGGATGAACATCTCCTCGGCGACGTGACGGGCCAGCTCGACGATCGTGTCTCGATCATCGGACGACGCGGTGATGTCGAGGAACACCAGCTCGTCGGCACCCTCGGCGTCGTAGCGAGCCGCCAGCTCCACGGGGTCGCCCGCGTCGCGCAGGTCGACGAAGTTGGTGCCCTTGACGACTCGACCGGCGTCGACGTCGAGGCAGGGGATCACCCGCGCGGTGCGCATCGCAACACCTCCACTGCCTCGGCCACCGGGACCGCACCCTCGTAGATCGCCGTTCCGACGATGGCTCCGCCGAGGCGCCGGCCGTCGACCTCGATGGCGTCGAGCGCCCGGAGGTCGTCGAGGTCGCTGACCCCTCCCGAGGCGATCACCTCGAGGCTCGTGGCGCCCAGCATCTCGGACAGCCCGACGATGTCGGGACCACCCATCAGGCCTTCTCGTTCGATCTGGGTGACGACAACCGCCTCCGCCCCGGCATCGACCAGACGCGGCAGCACCTCGTCCCAGTCGGATCCAGACCCGGCCGTCCACCCACGGATGGCCACCTCGCGACCCCGGATGTCGAGGCCGATGGCGGCCCGCTGCTGCGAGCTCACGGCTTCGACGATCTCGGGATGCAGGAACGCGGCGGTGCCGATCACCACCCGCGTCACCCCGATGTCGGCCATGGCTCGAGCGGCCTCGACCGACCGCACTCCCCCGCCGACCTGGACCGGGACCGACACTGCATCGACCACCGCCGCGATGTGAGCGGTGTTGGTCGCCTCACCGGAGCGGGCGGCGTCGAGGTCGACGCAGTGGATCCACGGCGCACCGGCCGCTTCGAAAGCGAGGGCCACCTCGACCGGGTCGTCGCCGTGGACGACGCTGCGGTCGAAGTCGCCCTGGACGAGCTGCACGACCTTTCCACCGAGCAGATCGATGGCGGGAAGCAGATCCATCAACCGACCCCCGCAGAAACTCGGGCCCGCTCGACGAAGTTGGCCAGAAGGGCGATGCCCGTCGAGCCGGACTTCTCGGGGTGGAACTGGGTGGCGGCCACGTTGTCGCGCTCGACGGCGGCGACCACCGGACCGCCGTAGTCGCAGCGGGCGACGGTCGAGTCGGAGTCCTCGGCGGCGAACGAGTGGACGAAGTAGACCCACGCCGGGTCGGGCAGGCCGGCGAACAGCGACGAGGGCCGCACCATCTCGAGGATGTTCCATTGCATCTGCGGCCGCTTCACGCCCTCGGGGAGCCACCGCACCTGCCCGGGCAGGATGCCGAGACCGGCCACCCCGGGAGTCTCCTCAGAGCCGTCGTAGAGCAGCTGCATCCCGACACAGATCCCGAGGAACGGTCGACCCGAACCAGCGGCGTCGATGGCGACGTCGCCGAGTCCCGACCCCCACAGGGCCTCCATGCACCGACCGAAGGCGCCAACGCCGGGGAGCACCACGGCGGCGGCATCGGCCACCAGGGCAGGGTCGTCGGTGAGGCGGGCGTCGGCCCCAGCCCGCTCCAGACCCTTCTGGGCCGAACGCAAGTTGCCGATTCCGTAGTCGAGGACGGCGACGAGCGGTGCCTCGCTCACAGGGTGCCCTTGGTGGAGGGCACCGCGCCCCCCTCGACCTCGACCCGCACCGCATCGCGTAGCGACCGGGCCACACCCTTGAAGCTGGCCTCGATGATGTGGTGGGTGTTCTTGCCCCGCACCAACTCGACGTGCAGGGTGATGGCCGCCGAGGTGACGAAGGCCCGCCAGAACTCCTCGGCCAGCTGCGGATCGAAGGGCGGGTCGCCGAGGATCTTCACCCCGGGCGGCTCGATCTCGTAGACCAGGAACGGACGGCCCGACAGGTCGAGGGCGACGTCGATCAGCGCCTCGTCGAGCGGGACCCGGTTGGACGCGAAGCGCCGCACCCCGGCCTTGTTCCCGAGCGCCTCGGCGAAGACCTCGCCGAGGAGGATGCCGGTGTCCTCGACGGTGTGGTGCGAGTCGATCTCGAGGTCACCGGTCGCCTTGACCGACAGGTCGAACCCGCCGTGACGGCCGAGCTGGGACAGCATGTGATCGAAGAAGGGCAGCCCGGTGCCGGCCTCGACCACCCCGCCCTCACTGGCATCGAGATCGAGGCTGATCTCGATCGAGGTCTCCTTGGTGGTGCGGGACCGGGAGGCCCGGCGGGCAGCACTGGATGCGGTCATGTGAGGATCTCCGTGAGAGCGGTGAGGAAGCGGTCGTCTTCGTCGCGGGTGCCGATGGTGAGCCGCAGACAGCCGTCGAGGCGAGGCCACGAAGCGCAGTTGCGGACCAGCACCGAGTGCTCGACCAGGCGGCTCCAGACCTCGGCGCCGTCGAGGTGGTCGGGTCGGAACAGGATGAAGTTGGCCCCCGAGGGCCACACCGTGACCGGGAGCTCGTCCAGGGCAGCCGAGACCCGGCCCCGCTCCTCGACCAGCTCGGCCACCCGGGTCTCCATCGCGGCGGCGTGGCGCAGCGCGAGGGTGCCAGCCAGCTGGGTCACCGCGTCGAGGTGGTAGGGCAACACCACCGACTCGAGGGCCTCGACCAGCCAGGCGGGCCCGACGAGATAGCCCAGGCGGGCGGCGGCCATGGCCCAGGTCTTGGAGTAGGTGCGGGTGACCACGAGATTGGTGTCGTCGTCGACGAGCTCGAGGGCCGACCACGCGGCGAACTGCCCGTAGGCCTCGTCGACGACCAGGAGTGCGCCCGTGGGCGCGAGCTGGTCGAGCATCCGCCGGACGGTCTCCTCGGGCTCGACCACTCCCGTGGGGTTGTTGGGCGAGCACAGGAAGACGATGGCGGGGCTCGCAGCGGCGACGACCCGCTCGGCCTCGTCGGGATCGAGGGCGAAGTCCTCGGTGCGCTCTCCCTCGACGACGGTGGTGCCGGTGACCCGGGCGATGTGGGAGTGCAGTGCATACGTGGGTTCGAACACCACCGCCGTGCGTCCGGGCCCCCCGTAGGCGAGGCAGAGGGACTGGAGCACCTCGTTCGACCCGTTGGCCGCGAACACCTGGTCGGCGCGGACCCCGTGGTGGTCGGCGATGGCCGCCCGCAGCTCGCCCGCGCCTCGGTCGGGGTATCGGTGCCAGTCGATGCCGGCGATGGCCTCGGCCAGCTCGGCCCGGAACTCAGCGGGCGGCCCGACCGGCGACTCGTTGGTGTTGAGCCGGACCTCGACCTGCACCTGGGGAGAGTGGTACCCCTCCATGAGCGCGAGGTCGTCGCGGACCGCCGGTCGCACGGGGGTGGTGCTCATCGATCGGCCTGGCGGATGCGGACGGACTCGGCGTGGGCGTCGAGCCCCTCGGCGGTGGCGAGGGTGACGACGTGGTCGGCCACTGCGTCGAAACCGTCGGGGCCGACGGTGACGACGTGGATGTCCTTGGTGAAGTCGGCGACGGTGAGCGCACTGGCGAAGCGGGCGGTGCCGTCGGTGGGCAGGACGTGGCTCGGCCCGGCGATGTAGTCGCCGATCGAGGCCGGCGACCAGGGACCGCAGAACACCGCCGGGGCGTTGCGCACCAACGGAACGAGCCCCTGGGGCTCCGAACACAGCAGTTCCAGGTGCTCCGGAGCCACGATGTTGGCCACGGCCATGGCCTGGGCCGGGTCGTCGACCAGGGCGCAGAACCCACCGCGGGCCAGGGCCTCTTCGATGGCGGCGGCCCTCGGCGAGTCGGCCACCAGCTCGGCGACCCGGGTCGTGACCGCGTCGCAGGCCTCCGGCGACCAGCTGATGAACCACACGGTGCCGTCGGGCCCGTGCTCGGCCTGGAGGATCACGTCGATGGCGGCATAGTCGACAGGCGTGGTGTCGTCGCCGATGACGACCACCTCCGACGGCCCGGCGAAGGCAGCGGCAACCCCGACGGAGTCGGACACCTCCCGCTTGGCCACCGCGACGAACACGTTGCCGGGCCCGGCGATGACATCGACCCGGGCGATGGCCTCGGTGCCGTAGGCGAGCGCGCCGATGGCCTGGGCACCTCCGACCGCGTAGACCTCGTCGACCCCCGCGATCGCCGCGGCCGCGAGGGTCACCTCGGCGACCCGGCCGGTGGTGCGGTCGGGCGGCACGCAGAGCGCGATCTCCTCGACTCCCGCCACCCGGGCGGGGATGGCGGTCATGAGCACCGTGCTGGGATAGGCGGCCCGCCCGCCGGGCACGTAGAGACCAGCCCGCCCCATGGGTCGCACCAGCGCCTCGACGGTGATACCCCCGTCGGTGTGGGTGTGGCCGTCGCGCACCTGGGTGAGATGGTGCGACCGGATCCGATCGGCGGCCGCCTCGAGCGCAGTCCGCACCGCCGGATCGATGGCCTCGAGCGCCGCCGACATCTCTGCCGGGGCGACCCGTGGACTCTCGAGACGCACACCGTCGAAGCGCTCGGTGAGCTCGAGCAGCGCCTCGTCGCCCCGGAGGCGCACCTCGGCGAGGATCTCCCGGACCGCGGCGACCGGCTCGTCCCCGGCTGCGGTGGGCCGGGGCAATGTCTCGGCGAGCTCGGACCCGGTGAGGCCGCGCAGGTCGAGTCTGGTCAGCACGGGATCGCCTCGCGTGGGACGGGGGTCGGGGGACAGCACATCATGGCCCTGTCACGCTACCGGTCCGGTCCGACCGGTCGCCCATCGGTATTCGCGACCGAGCCCGCGTGGGCCACACTGCGTGGATGGACCCGAACAGCGCCCATGAGAACCTCGCCCAGCTCTCCTCGGTCGCGACGTCGCTGACCGATCTCATCAGCCAGTTGGTGGCCATCGCCGACGAGCGTCGGGACCAGCCCGATGACGATCTCTGCGTCGAGCTCGACGAGGTCGAGCGGGCGCTGCGCAGCGCCCGCCGCAAGCTCGACCGCCTGGTGCATCGCCTGCGATGAGCCGTGCAGGACAGGGGGCAGGGTCGGCATCTGACCCCGGACGCGAGTCGGCGCCCCCGAAGGGGCGCCGACCGGGTGACCTCAGGCGGCGGATCCCGGGTCACCTATAGCCAGGTGGCGGGACCTGGCAGAGATCACCATACACCGCCCCGTACGCCGTGACACCACCAAAATGCACTTTTGCGTTCTAGAGCGCCATTCGAATCTTACGCCGTACGGCCTGAGCTGGGCATTTCGTGGTTCAGGGTTCGACGAAATTTTTCCCCCGGCGACCGCGTAGCATCGCGACGGTGCCTCCCACCCCCGCTCCCGCACCCGAGAACCCTGTCGACCGACTCGAGGTGACCCACGAGGGTGCCCACGCCATCGCCGAGCGCGGCGACCGCGGATGGGAGGTGACGATGAGCGCCGGCACCGGACGACTCGACGTCGCGGCGGGAACCCAGCTGTTGCAGGACCTCAGCAGTGTCGTCGCCGACCACGGCGGGGGCCCCATGCGATGGCGGGTGGCGGCCGCCACCGACGAACACGACCGGATCGCCCGCAACGCCGGTTTCGGGTCCGACCGTCATCTGGTGCAGCTCCGCCGGTCGCTCCCGATCGACGGCAGCGTGCGGGGAGACGTCACCGATATCGAGACCCGACCCTTCGTGCCGGGCCGCGACGACGACGAGTGGCTCCGGGTCAACAACGCGGCCTTCGCCTGGCATCCCGAGCAGAGCGGCTGGACCTCCGACCACCTCGCGGAACCCCTGGCCGAGCCGTGGTTCGACCCCGACGGGTTCCTCCTCCACCCCGCGACGGGGCCCGTCCAGGGGTTCTGCTGGACCAAGGAGCACCGCGACACCTCGCCCCCACTCGGGGAGATCTTCATCATCGCCGTCGACCCCGAGGCCGCCGGGCAGGGCCTCGGGCGCCGCCTCGTCCTGGCCGGGCTCGACCACCTCTCACAGCGCGGGCTGGGCACCGCCATGCTCTACACCGAGGCCGACAACGAGCCCGCTCGCCGCCTCTACTCCCAGCTGGGGTTCGAGGTGCACCACACCGTCACCGTCTACGAGCGGAGCGTGTAGCCCCCTGCCCTCCCCGGTGGACGGCTCAGACCCCGACGCCGACCGCCGTACCGATGCCGACCGTGACGAGGGTGGCCACCGCCGCGATGGCGAGCTGGCGCAGGGCGGCCAGAGAGGCCGACCTGCCCGAGAACACGCCGACGATCGCACCGAGCACCAGAGCTCCCACGGCGCTCACGATGATCGAGCCGACGAGCCCGGCATCACCCGACCACATGATCCACGGCAGCAGGGGAAGCGCCGCCCCGATGCCAAAGGCGCCGAAGGACGAGATCGCCGCTGCCCACGGCGACCCGAGCTCGTCGGGATCGATCCCGAGCTCCTCGCGGGCGTGGACCTCGAGGGCCACCTCCGGGTCGCGCATCATGGCCTCGGCCAGCTCGTAGGCGGTGTCGGGCTCGAGGCCACGGGTCTCGTAGATCTTCGCCAGCTCGAGGCGTTCGAGCTCCGGGTTGGCGAGCTGAGCCTCTCGTTCGATGCGCAGCTCCCGCTCGAACAGCTCGGCCTGGGACCGCATGGAGATGTACTCCCCCGCGGCCATCGACGCCGCACCGGCCACCAGACCCGACACGCCGGCGAGGAGGACCACGCCTTCTTCCGGGCCGGCCGCTGCCACCCCCAGGATGAGCGCGACGTTGGAGACGAGGCCGTCGCTGGCCCCGAACACCGCCGCCCGCGCCCCGCCACTCGCCACGCTGCGGTGATGGTGGTCGTGGTGGGCCGCGGCGCTGACGTCCTCGTAGGAGAGCTCCTCGAGCGGTGCGTCGTCATCCATCACCTCAGGGTATCCAGCTGGCGGGACATAGCCTGGACCAGTGACCTCGCGACCCCCCACCCGATTCGACGTCTCCCGCGACGAGCTCGCCGCTCTCCTCGGCGACCAACCGCGCTATCGCGTCGACCAGGTGTGGGACGGCCTCTACGAACCGGGCAAGGACCTCCTCGACATCTCCAACGTTCCCGTGGCGGTGCGCGAGCGGCTCGACACCACACTGCCCCGAGCGCTCACCCCCGTGGCCGAGTCATCCAGCGACGACGAGACGACCACCAAGTGGCTCTGGGAGCTCGCCGACGGCGCTCAGGTCGAGACGGTGCTCATGCACTACCGCGACCGCACGACGGTGTGCATCAGCACCCAGGCCGGCTGTGCGATGGCCTGCTCGTTCTGCGCCACCGGGCAGGCCGGCTTCGAACGCCAGCTCACCGTCGGAGAGATCGTCGAGCAGGTGATCGAGGCCCGGCGGGTCGCTCTGCCTCGCCGGCTCTCCAACGTGGTGTTCATGGGGATGGGCGAACCGTTGGCCAACTACGACGCCACGTGGGCCGCAGTGGAACGGCTCCACGGCGACCTCGGACTGTCGGCCCGCCACCTGACGATCTCCACCGTCGGACTCGTCCCCGGCATCCGTCGCCTCGCCGCCGAGTCGCTCCCCGTGAACCTCGCCGTGTCGCTCCATCTGGCCGAGGACGCCCGTCGAGACCGCCTCGTACCGATCAATCGTCGCTACCCCCTCGCCGTGTTGGCCGAGGCCTGTCACGAGTATCTCGACGCCACCGGACGGCGGCTCTCCTTCGAGTGGGCGCTGATCGACGGGGTCAACGACTCGGACCTCGATGCCCGCCAGCTCGCCGCCTACGCCCGGCCGCTGCGCGCCCACGTGAACCTCATCCCGCTCAACCCCACTCCCGGCTACCCCACCCGAGGCACGCCCCCCGAGGGGGTGGCGGAGTTCCGCGACCGACTTCGCGAGCTCGGCATCAACGCCACGGTGCGCGCCAACCGGGGCACCGACATCGATGCCGCGTGCGGCCAGCTCCGGGCGAACAAGGCGACGTCGGTCGCGACCCCCACCCGACGGAGCTGATCGCAAGTCCGCTCAGCGGATCAGCACCGTCACACCGCGGTCGGTACGAACCGCGTCGACCAGCACCTCGCTCGGAGCCACCCGGGCGCCCGGCCAGACCACGCACCGCTCGATACGACCCTCGACGACCGCCCCGGTGCCGACGACCGAGTGACCCCGAGCGGCGAGCAGGTTGGCGGTGAGGTAGTCCCGGGGGGTCGCGCAATCCACGATCGGCCCGTGCCAGCCGACGACCTCGAGCCGTCCGGCCTCGGCCTCGGGTCGCCAGCACACCTCGTAGAGCCCCGCAGGCCCCGGGGGAAGCGACTCGACCACTCCGCCCGGGAGGAACGACGCCACGATCCGCGAGGTGGGCTCGAGCTCGGGACGCCCGGCGACCACCAGCCGCACCCGTTCGCGATCCCACGACGTGGCCAGATCACCGAGATCGCCCGGACACCAAGTGTCGGAGTTGACCACGAGCAGGTCCCGGCCGTCGGACCACGATCGGAGGTGGCTCACCGCCCCCGCAGTGCCGAGCCCGGCTCGATCCTCCACCGAGAGATGGACACGTGCGCCGAGGTGCGCCTCCATCTGGTCGCGGTGGTGGTGGACGTTGACCGCGACGGCCGAGGTGGCCGAACGAACACGGGCGATCGCATGGTCGACGAGGGTGGTGTTGGTGAACGGCAGGAGGGGCTTGGGCCGCAGCCGACTGAGTGGCCTCATCCGGGCCCCGGCACCAGCGGCCAGGACCAGGCCTGCCAGACTGTCACCCATGGAGACGCGCCGCTGGACCAACCCTCATCAGCCGCAAACCCTACAGATCGCCGTGATCCTGCTCTACATCCGGGCGGCGCTCGGCCTGCTGCTCGGAGGCACCACCTTCGCCTGGTACTGGGGCCCCGGGATCAACATCCTCGCCTGCATCGCCATGGTGGTCGGGGCCTTCGGAATCGCCAACGAGAAGCGATGGGGGTACCGCCTGGCAGTCGGGGTCACCCTGCTCGGGTTGCTACCTCTCGTGGCGATCCTCGTGTCGGACCCCGGGGTCATCGGCAACGTGAACTTCTTTCTCCTCGCCCTGTTCCCGGCAGCTCAGGCAGCGCTGCTGCTCCACCCCATGAGCCGGCAGCACCAGCGCATCTGGTTCACCTGAGCGCGTGGTCGATCGGGAAGAAATGCGGTCGCCGTCGTTCAACCTCGCCGACCTGTTCGAGCTCGTCAGCGACGCCGAGCCCGACCGCGAAGCCGTGGTGTGCGGGTCGCGGCGCCTCACCTACGGGCAGCTGCGTCGACGGGCCGAGCAGGTGGCGGGAGCGCTCGACTCGCTCGGCGTCGGACCGGGTAGCCGGGTCGCGCTCGCCCTGCGGAACGGCCCCGAATACCTCGAGGTGATGCTCGGGGCCTTCTGGATCGGCGCGGTCCCGGTCAACGTCAACTACCGCTACCGGGAGACCGAGCTGGCTCACGTGCTCGCCGACAGTTCGGCGACGGTGCTGATCCACGAGCCCGACCTCGACGCCGACCTCGCCGTCGTGGAGGGCAAGCTGGCGGCCGACCTGGTGACCGTCGAGCGCGGCGCTCGCTACGAGACATGGCTCGCCGGCGCCCCTCCCGCCCCCTCCGTCGAGCGGTCCGGCGACGACCACTACCTGCTCTACACGGGCGGGACGACGGGCACCCCGAAGGGGGTGGTGTGGCGCCACGAGGACATCTTCTTCGCAGCCATGGGCGGCGGTCGGCGGGGCGGCGAACCGATCAGCCGGCCCGAGGAGCTGCTCGACGAGCTCTCCGACCCTCCGAACCGGGTGCTGTGCGCCTCGCCCTTGATGCACGGCACCGCTCACTGGTTCGCGTTCCTCACTCTCTACGCCGGCAGCACCGTGGTGCTGTCGGAGACGACCGGCTACGACCCGACCGCCCTGCTCGACCTGATCGACGCCGAGGAGGTGTCCTACCTGGTCCTGGTGGGCGACGCCTTCGCCCGGCCCCTCGTCGAGGCGATCGACTCCGAGCCCGACCGGTGGGACCTCACCAGCCTGACCCTCGTCATGTCCGGCGGGGCGACCCTGTCGGCCCCCACCCGCCGCTCGCTGTGCGACCGGATGCCCTGGGTCCTCGTGATCGACAGCTACGGAACGTCCGAGACCGGCGGGCAGGCGTCATCGGTGCACTCCGCCGGGATGGTCGCCCGTCCCGGGCCTCCTCGATTCGAGATGCGCGACCACACCGCGGTGCTCGACGACCGCCTCGGTCCGGTTACCCCGGGGTCGGGGACGGTCGGGCGGGTGGCCAAGCGCGGCCACGTGCCCCTCGGCTATCTCGACGACCCGGAGCGCTCGGCCGCGGTCTTCCCGGTCGTCGACGGGGTCCGGTGGGCGCTGACCGGCGACCAGGCCACCGTCGACGACGACGGGACGATCGTCTTGCTCGGCCGGGGGTCGGCCACCATCAACTCGGGTGGCGAGAAGGTGCATCCCGAAGAGGTGGAGGCTGCGCTGGTCGAACACCCCGAGGTGCTCGACGCGGTCGTCGTCGGGCTGCCCGACCATCGCTGGGGCGAGAAGGTCGCGGCTGTCGTGGCCGTCCGGCCCGACGAGACCGTCGACACCGACGCGCTCGCAGCACACTGCCGCGAGCGCGTCGCCGGGTTCAAGGTGCCGCGGGACATGGTCGTGGTCGAGCGGATCCGTCGCAGCGAGTCGGGCAAGCCCGACCACCAATGGGCCCGTTCGCGTTTCGAGAGCCAGGCCCGGTCCTAGAGCGGGAGGCTGCCCGTCGCCGCGTTGACGCTGCCGGTGTCCTTGTAGGCGGCGAGGGTGCGCTCGGCGATGCGCATCTGGTGGATCTCGTCGGCACCGTCGGCGAAGCGGCTCCAGCGGGCCTGGGTGAGCATCCCGGCGAGCGGGGTGTCGGTGGAGTAGCCGAGCGCGCCGTGGACCTGGATGGCCCGGTCGGTGATGTTCCACAGGGCGTTGGCCACGTGGTGCTTGGCCATCGACACCTCGGACTTGAAGTCGGCGCCCTTGTCGATGAGGTAGGCGGCGTGCAGCACCATGAGCTTGGCCTGGTAGAGCTCCATGGCCGAGTCGGCGATCTTCCACTGGATGCCCTGCTTCTCGGCGAGCAGCGAGCCGTGGGAGAAGCGGTTGAGGGCCCGATCACACATCATCTCGAGGGCGGTCTCGGCCTGGCCGATCCAGCGCATGCAGTGGGCGAGGCGAGCCGGACCGAGGCGGGCCTGACCGAGCAGGTGACCCTGACCACGACCACCGAGCATCTTCGACTTGTGGATCCGCATGTCGGTGATGCGGATCTCGCAGTGGTTGTGGCTGCCCGACATGGTCTCGACGTCGCGGACGATCTCCCACCCGGGGGTGTCGGTGTCGACGAGGAACGCCGAGTTGGCGGCCTGGGGCAGATCGGGATCGTCTTCGGTGCGGGCGATGAGAATGGCGAACTTGGCGCCGCGGGCACCGGAGATGAACCACTTGTGGCCGTTGATGACCCACTCGTCGCCGTCTTCGTACCCGTGGGTCTGGATGAGGGTGGGGTCCGAGCCGGCGACCTCGGGCTCGGTCATGGCGAAGCACGACCGCTTGGTTCCCTCACAGAGCGGTCGGAGGTACTCCTCCTTCTGCTCGTCGGTGCCCCAGTGCAACAGCGTGTGCATGTTGCCCTCGTCGGGAGCCTGGGCGTTGAGGGCGAAGGGGCCCATGGGGGTCTTGGCCGCCTCGGCGGACACGGCGGCCATGGCGACGTGACCGAGCCCCATTCCACCCCACTCCTTCGGCATGTGGGGGAGCCACAGGTCGGCCTCTTTGGCCTTGCCGCGCATCTCGATGATCGCCTTGACCCAGTCGGAGCGCTGCCAGTCCTCGGCGGCGGCCCGCTCGTTGACCGGCGCCACCACCGTGGACATGAACTCGCGCACACGGGCGAGGATCTCTTGGTGTTCGGGGTCGAAGCTGAAGTCGATGGCCATGGCCACAGTCTGACACTCAGACGATCGTACGGTCCAGGCGTGCGACTGTACGACCCGAGGGGGTCGCGTGCCCGGGTGGCCGATCCGCTCTTGCGGTATCGCGCCACCCGGGTGCGCCGGCCCCTACTCCCGTGGGGGGCCGCACACGACGCCCGCGCCGTTGCAGCCGAGGGGCACCCTAGTGGGTCGAACCCGGGCCGTGTCGAGTGACACGCTGCCCGGGTTCGCCGAGTGGGTGACCGATCGCCCTACTCTCGGGAGGTGAACGACGGCGAGAAGGCCCTTCCCGAGGGAACCGAGAAGAAGGCAGCGGTCCGGTCGATGTTCGACACGATCGCGCCGCGCTATGACCTCGTGAACCGCATCATGACCTTCGGTCTCGACGTTCGCTGGCGCCGTCGCACCCTGCGTGAGCTCGGCCTGGGGTCGGGAAGCCGGGTCCTCGACCTGGGTGCGGGCACCGGCGACTTCTGTCGCGAGCTCGAGAACGCCGGTTTGGTGCCGATCGGGCTGGACCTCAGCTACGGCATGCTGGCCAACGCCCGCACCGACGCCCCCCTGGCCCAAGCCGACGTGCTGGTCCTCCCGACCCCCGACCACAGCGTCGACGGCGTCACCTGCGGGTTCACCCTGCGCAACCTGGTCGACCTCGAGCCGTTCTTCGCCGAGCTCGCCCGGGTGGTGCGCCCGGGAGGGCGGATCGGCCTCCTCGAGGTGGCCCAGCCCGAGAACCGCGTGCTGCGGTTCGGTCACGGCATCTACTTCGGCAAGGTCGTCCCCCTCATCGGCGGGCTGTTGTCGGACCCGGCCGCCTATCGCTACCTCCCCAAGTCGGCGGCCTACCTTCCGGACCCGGCCACCCTGCTGCAGATGGTGCGGCGAGCCGGGTTCTCCGACGCCACCCGCACCCTCCTGTCCCCCGGCGCCGCCCAACTCGTCGTCGGCACCCGAGATGCCTGAGCGTTCCGAGCTCCCGAGGCTGGTCGCCTCGACCCGACGACTCGACACCGAGATCGACCTCGTCGAGTTCGCCGGCGAGCACGGCGTGGTGTTCGAGCGCGACGGTGCCGGCGTGGCCGGCCGCGGCACGGCACTGGTCATCGACGCCGGGAGCGAACCCGACCGAGTCGCCCCCGCGGTGGCCGACTCCCTGAGCGCGATCGGCGTCGACGACGAGGTCGGCCTCGCCGGTTGTGGGCCGGTGGGGTTCGGGGCACTCCCCTTCCGACCCGACCACCCTCGGACCCTCGTCGTCCCGAAGGTCATCGTCGGCCGCGCCTCCGACGGCACCCGCTGGATCACCCACGTCGGACCCGAGGGCCACCCGCCCGACACCTCCGACCTCCACCCCGGATGGCCGGCCGAATCCGATCTCCACCCGGGGTCGGTGACCCTGCGCTCGGGCCGCCCACCCCTCGAGTGGTGTCAGGCCCTCGCCGAGGGGCGACAGGCGCTCCAGGACGGAGCCCTGCACAAGTTCGTGCTCGCTCGCGAGGTCGTCGTCGAGACCGAGGCACCCCTGTCCCGGGCGGCGCTGTGCCGCCGGCTGCGATCCGCCTACCCGGGCTGCTACGTCTCGGCCATCGGAGCGATGGTCGGTGCCTCACCGGAGCTCCTGCTCTCCCGCACCGGTGACATCGTCCGCTCACGGCCCATGGCGGGGACCGCTCCCCGCAGCTCGGACCCGACCACCGACGCCCGCCTGGCCGCCGGCCTGCTCGCGTCGAGCAAGGACCGCACCGAGCACCAGATCACCATCGACATGGTTCGCGACACCCTCCTGCCGTGGTGCTCCTACCTCGATGCCGAGCCGGAGCCGTCGATCGTGGCGATGGCCAACGTGCAGCATCTCGCCACCTATGTGGAAGGACGCCTGTCGGTCCCCGCGGCCTCGGCGCTCGAGCTGGTCTCGGCGCTGCACCCGACCCCGGCGGTCGGTGGCCACCCCACCGCTGCGGCCCTCGAACTCATCGACCGCATCGAGGGTTTCGACCGGGGCGCCTACGCCGGGCCGGTGGGGTGGGTCGACCACCGGGGCAATGGCGAATGGGCGGTCGGCATCCGGTCGGCCGAGGTGACCGGCAACCGGGCCCGCGTGTTCGCCGGGGTCGGGGTCGTCGCCGACTCCGATCCGGAGTCCGAGCTGGCCGAGACCCGGTCCAAGCTCCAGGCGATGCTGTCGGTCCTGCTCCGGCCCTGACGCCCGAACCGTCCTCAGCGACCGAGGGCGGCACCCACGGCGGTGTTCAACTCATCGTGAATCCCCACGTTGGCCTCCCGCCGCGTGTTCACGACCAGGAGTCTCACCCCGCCCGCCGCGTGGGACCGCCGCACGCTCGGTCCGAGGTCGGCTTGTCGCACCACGGTCGCCGTGCTGATCCCGTGGGCCTGAGCGAGCAGTGGCACGTCGACGCCGTGTGGCGTTCCGAAGAGAAGCTCGAACCGCTCGTAGGGGAGCTGATCGGCCTGGGGGAGGAACGAGAAGATCCCGCCGCCGTCGTTGTCGACCAGGACGATGGTGAGATCGACATCGCGCTGTGCGAGCCCCAGCAAGCCGTTGGTGTCGTGGAGGAGAGCGACGTCGCCGATGAACAGGGCGGTGGGGACACCCGAGAGGGCGACGCCCACCGCGGTGGACACGACTCCGTCGATGCCGTTCGCTCCCCGGTTGGAGAGCACCCGGAGGCCTGAGCGGGCCCCGGCGAACCACTCGACGTCGCGGATCGGCATCGACGACGACACGACGAGCGTCGCACCGTCGGGAAGGGCGGCGACGAGATCGCGAGCGACGGCCGGCTCGGTCGGCTCGTCGTGGGTGGCCAGGGTGTCGGTTACCGCCGACGACGCGGCCCGGTCGGCGGAGATCCATCCCTCGAGCCACGCCGCGTCGGTCGCTACTCCGGTGGAGTGGACCGCCTCGGCGAGGCGGCGACAGGCCTCGTCAGGGTCGGCGGCGACGATGAGACGGGCCCGCCGGTCGGGGTCGAACCAGGCGCCGTCGGGGTCGACGACGATGAGGTCGGGACGGGTCGAGGCGGTCCACTGGCCCTGGACCTTGGAGGCAGGAGGCTCACCGAGCTGAACGACGACGTCGGGACGATGCTGCTCGGCAAAGGTGGCATGACGCAGCACCAGATCGGCGTGACTGACGGTGGTGTCACCCGGCACCCGACATCCCGACCGGGGGTCGGCCAGCACCGGCCACCCGAGCGCGCGGGCGAGGCCGTGGACCGCGTCGGGGTCGAGACCCCGGCCACGACCGGCACCGCCGGCGACCACGACCCCACGCCGGCCGACGAGGCGGGCCGCGATCTCCTCGACCACGTCGGGGGCCAGGGTCCCGGGTTGGTCGAGGCGCCGATGCCAGGGGTCGCCGTCGTCTCGCCCCGGCGGCAGTTGGTCGGGTCGGCCGACGAGCGGATCACGGAACGGAAGGTTGAGCTGCACGGGCCCGGAGGGTGAGCCGGTCGCCTCCGCGACCGCTCGGGCCGCCACCGAGCGCCAGGAGTCTCGAGCGGCGAGGTCCGGCACGCCGAGGTCGGCGAACCAGCGGACCACGTCGCCGTAGAGCTTGGTCTGGTCGACGGTCTGGGGTGCGCCGACATGGAGCAGCTCGGCGGGCCTGTCGGCGGTACAGGCGATGAACGGGACCCGGCCGTGGTGGGCCTCGACGACCGCCGGGTGCAGCTCGACGGTGGCGGTCCCGCTGGTGGTCAGCACAGGGGCGGGCCGTCCGGTGGCGGTCCCCAGCCCGAGGGCCACGAAGGCGGCCGACCGCTCGTCGTGGTGGACATGGACGCGAATCCGCTCGTCGGCTGCGAGGGCCAGCGCCAAGGGGGTCGAGCGGGAACCGGGGGCGACCACCGCGTCGGTGATGCCGCACCGGATCCACTCGTCGACCAGGGTGGCGCAGAAGGTGGCGGCGGCGGTGACGGGGATCTCGGGCATCGCCGGGGAGCCTA
>SKKL01000142.1 GCA_007121465.1 Acidimicrobiales bacterium
CACCATCAACTTCCACGACTACCTCAGCGACGGCTGGGGCGTGCTGTTCAGCCACCCCGCCGACTTCACCCCGGTGTGCACCACCGAGCTCGGTCGGACGGCGGCACTCGAGAGCGAGTTCGCCAAGCGCAACACCAAGGCGATGGCACTGTCGATCGACCCGATCGAGGACCACCACAAGTGGGCGCCCGACATCGGTGAGGTCACCGGCACCGCGCTCAACTTCCCGATCGTGGCCGATCCCGACCACAAGATCGCCGAGCTCTACGACATGATCCACCCCGGCGAGGGCGACACCTCGACGGTGCGCTCGGTGTTCATCGTGGACCCGGACAACAAGCTCCGGCTGATGCTCACCTACCCCAAGTCGGTTGGTCGCAACTTCGACGAGATCGTCCGGGTGATCGACGCCCTCCAGGCCACCGACGCCAACCCCATCGCCACCCCCGCCGACTGGCGCCCCGGCGACCGGGTGATCGTGGCCATGGCCGTGTCGACCGAGGACGCCAAGGTGAAGTTCGAGAACGTCGAGGAGTTCAAGCCCTACCTCCGCTACGCCGACGCTCCGTGAGGTGACTCAGGCTTCGGCGTCGGTGTCGACCATCCAGGCGATGCCGAAACGGTCGGTGCAGGCGCCGAAGCCGGGGGACCAGAACGTCGGGGCGAACTCCATGTCGACCTGTCCCCCCTCGGAGAGGGCGGCGAAGACCCGCTTGGCGGTGTCGATGTCGGGAGTGCTGTAGGTGACGGCGACCCCGGTCTTGGGGCCGTCGTCGCCGGTGGGGTCGTCGGAGGCCATGATCATGGCGCCGTCGAAGGTGAGGGCGGCGTGCATGACGTGGTGGGGTTCGGCGCCGGGCATCGGTTCGGCGTCGTCGGGCAGGTCGGCGTGGGTCATCACCTCGAGGTCGCCGCCGAAGATCTCGTGGTAGCGGGCGAAGGCCTCGGCGCAGTTGCCACTGAAGAAGAGGTAGGGGGTGATCGCCATGGGGGTGCCTCCCGGCTGTAGGTCCTGTTGTGGGGTTGGTGACCGTCGGCGGGACGCGAACTCATCGGCGCCATGGAAGCCGATGCGGACCCGCGTTTGCGCGTGCTACCAGATGATCCCGAGGGCATAGCGAAGCGCATGGTCGAGTGCGACGCGCCGGTCGGCGTCCAGTCGGCCAACTGGCTCGGGATCGAGGAGCTGCCGGGGGATCGTGATGAGGTTGTCGCAGCTCACGACGCTCGGCTCGGGCAGGCCCTCGTCGGGACCGACGTCCACTTCGGACCGGATGCCTCGGATCGTGCGCGTGATGGGAGCACAGGCCACCGAAGCGAGCACCTCGATCGCCGCATCGCGGGTGACGACGCACACTGGGCGTCGGCCTGCGGGAGGACCGAGGTCGGCCCAGACGACGTCTCCTCTCGTTACCACTCGGGCGTGGTCTCGGCGGCCAGTCGGTGCGCCACCTCGACCAGGGCCGGGTCCTGTGGCGCCCGCTGGTAGGCCGCCCTCAGCGAGTCGTCGGCTTCGCGCTCCTCCGCCGCGGCGAGCACCGCTGAGGCGCCACGTCGGAGAAGCTCGGATCGGCTCGTGCCCTCGGCCGCGGCCAATCCGTCGAGGCGCGCCACCAGGTCGTCATCGAGCTGCACGAGGACCTGCCGTCGAGCCACAACCATATGGTAGATCATATGGTCTGAGCGGGCTCCTGCAGGCCGGAGTCAGCGGGTGGTGAAGCGGCTCATGAACTCCCACGAGTCGCGGGTGGCGTCGATGTCGAAGGTCGTGTAGCCGACGAACGCCTCGATCGACTGGCTGAACTCGCTCGAGGGCCACGTGTGGCCGCCGTCGACGACGATGTAGAACTCGACGTCGGCGCCGTCCGGGCAGTCGTACACCCGGTGAACCAGCTCGTCGGTGGCCTCGGTGTCGGTGTAGTCCGGGTCGCAGCCGTTGCGCTCGGCGAAGGTGGCGATGGTCGCGGGATAGCCGGGGCCGTCGAGGTCGACCGGTGGCCGCTCGGTGTCGGGATCGGCGGCATCGGGGACCTCGGAGGCATCAGCGGACTCGGATCCGGGGATGCCGGAGATGTCGACTCCCCCGTTGAAGAGCAGGATCCCATCGGCGGTGCCGTGGAACGACACGAGGGGGACGGGTCGGGACTGGTCGCAGGGTTCGACGTCCATGATCCCGGCGACGGGGGCGGCGGCCGCGATCACGTCGGCCCGCTCGCAGATGAGCACCGAGGTGAACATGGCTCCGTTCGACAGGCCAGTGGCGTACACGCGGGACTCGTCGATGCACAGCGTGGCGTTGACCTGGTCGAGGACGGCGTCGAAGTAGACGACGTCGGGGTTGGGCGACTCGGGGCGGGTGTTCCAACGGACGGGGTCGTCGGTGCCGTGCGGGAAGACGACCACGAACCCCTCCTCCTTGGCGAGGGCGGAGTAGGCCGTCATGACGGAGTGGATGTCGGCGCCCTCCATCAGCCCGTGGGAGGAGAACACGACCGGCAGGGGCGTCTCGCCGTCGTGGGCGCTCGGGACGGTGAGGAGGTAGCGGCGTTCCACGTCGTCGACGGTGAGGGTGCGTTCCTCCTCGACGACCGTTGCCTCGGGGTCGGCCTCACAGCCGGGCGAGGGGTGGGCGACCGGTTCGGGCTCGGTGGTTTCGGTGCTCTCGGGCTCCGGTTCCGGCTCGGTGGTCGGGGTTTCGGGTTCGGCGGCCGCGCCGTCGTCATCGCCGTTCTCGGCGTTGTCTCCGGCGCAGGCCGCGAGCACCAGCAGCAGTGCGACGAGAATGCTGCTGATGCTCACGGCGCTCACACCAGAGCGTCGGCCTGCGGGCGATCCTGAGGGCATTGTCGAACCATAGTCAGGAACTCGGTGTCAACCGGCCCTCAGAGGTAGTGGCCGAGGAGCTCGTCCGGTTCGTCGACCAGCTGTCCGAGGGGCACGTTGGTGCCGGTGGCGGCGTACATCTCGGCCAGGGTGGGGGGTTCGGTGACCGAGGCCAGGGCGGGATCCCACTCCCGAGCTTCGTGGAGCGGGAAGGGGGTGAACTCGAGGTGGACGAGGCACCGGCCGGGCCGGTACTGGCTCACGATGCTCGCTGTCCTGCCGCTGCCTGTGGTGTTCCGGTCACGAGCATGACCACTCGAATCGAGAACGGCGGTCCTCACCGGACTCGTCCTCCACGTCGCCGGAACGGCCCCGTCGTCGTTCCGGGGAGGACGACCCAGTCGCCAGCCATGCCATAGGCGGTGAAGTCACCCTCGAGTGCGAACAGCCCGGTGAGGGCAGCGAGCGCAGCATCGATCGAGTCGAGGGTCTCCACTCTCCGGGTATTCACGCACAGACCCGTCGGATCGACACCCGCCATGCGCAGAGATTCGAGGCGCCAGGCTCGCTTGGTCGTCGTCCGCTTCGACGTCCCTGCTGGTGGGAGACAACCCCGGATGGCGACGTCGGTGGCGTGCGGGAACACCTCAAGCGCCCGGAGCTCCACCTCGTCGGCCTGCTCCTGCCGTGGGTATCCGGCACGGGCGGCAGCCTCGAAGGTCCGGGCACCCACCCGGACCCAGTCATAGAAGGCCGTGGCGTACTGATCGGAGTCCGACGGCGTGGAGAAGATGTTGATCCCCATCTCCTGCAGCTGCTGCTCGCATCGACGGGTCCGGCGACCGGGCTCGGTGCCGGGGCCCGGCGGCGAGTCGATGCCGACCACCCCGGGCTCACACTCCCTCAGCATCGCCTCCACGTCCTCGGGTTCGACCCGATCCCGTGCCCAGACGATGGTGCGATCGGCCGCCATCACCACCACGTCGAGCCCCCGGTTCGCCGACACGTCGATCCCCATCGCCAGGCGGTCCCGACCGGTCAGCATCATGTGAAGGCACCGCTCGATCCTGCCCGATCAGCGCCATCGTCGACGATCAGCCGAGTTGTCGCACCGACGTGGAACCTCACAGAACTCGCCTCCCTGGTCGACCACCGTGCCGGTGCGCCCCACACCACCCCAGCAGTGGAGGAACACCACACCCCGTTCCGCCTCGGTGCGGATCGTGTCGAGGACGTCGTCGTAGCGCTCGGAGCAGCCGCTCCCGAACTCCAGTCGGACACGAACGCGACTCATCGACACCATCGGACCCGACGAGGCGGACACCGTCATGGCCGGCATCAGCGCCAGCCACTGAGGGCCACGACACCCACGGGCGAGCGCTACACGCAGCGGTTCCTCATCGTCCCGATGCCCTCGATCCACGACTCGATCACCTGACCGGCCCCCAGGAACCGGGGCGGGGTGCGAGCCACGCCGACACCCGACGGCGTACCGGTGAAGATCACATCGCCCGGCAACAGCGTCACCACCGCCGACAACTCCGCCACCAGCTGAGGCACCGAGAACACCAGGTCGCTGGTGCGCCCGTCCTGCACCACCTCCCCGTCGAGCGTGCACGACAGAGCCAGGTCGTCGGGGTTGTCCAACTCGTCGAGCGACACCACCCACGGACCCATCGGCCCGAACCCCCGGTGCGACTTCCCGAGCGAGAACTGCGCCCCCGCCGCCTGCTGCAGGGTCCGGTCGGTGATGTCCTGCCCGACCGTCAACCCGGCGACCACACCCCACCCGTCGGCCTCGGCCACCCGCTCGGCCCGTCGCCCGATCACCGCCACCAACTCGACCTCCCAGTCGACCCGATCCCCCGGGATGGCGACGTCGTCGAACGGTCCGGCCAACGACGACGGGTACTTCGTGAACGTGGCCGGC
>SKKL01000026.1 GCA_007121465.1 Acidimicrobiales bacterium
CAACTACCAGAGCGGAAGTGTGTCGTTTGAAGTTGAAAAGTGAACCATTTGCAGCTGAAAGGTGAACTGTTTGAAGCTGGAAAGCGAACCGCTCGTGATAGAGTTAGGAGTTTACCCCACCACCCCCTCGCCGTGAAAGCCCCACACCCTTTTGAGACTTTTTTGACACCCCCACGCTACAATCCACTCATCGGGCAACGATAACCTGAGCCCGGGCAAGACCATATCCAGCCGCGTCCGTGGGCCGCCGTGGCTCCATCCACTAAGGGGGCCTCGGACAACACACGAACCAGGGACGCCGGTCCCATCAGCAAAGGAGAATCAGCTATGAACAAGCACATCACCTTCGCAGCCGTCCTCGCCCTAAGCCTCGTGCTCATCCTCACCACGGGCCTCACCCGCGCGCAGAGCGCCTTGGCCCCCCTCGATTCCACCTTCACCTACCAGGGCCGCCTGACCGATGGCGCGGGGAATCCTATTACCGACATCTGTGACCTTCGCTTCCGCCTCTACGATGACCCGTCCGAGGGCGCCCAGGTCGGTCCGGATGTGCACCATCTCGGCCTGCCCGTGCAACAGGGCCTCTTTCACGCACCCCTCGCCTTCGGCTGGGGGGCTTTCAACGGCGAGGCCCGCTGGCTCCAGGTCGCCGTGCGCTGCCCCGCTGGCGCCGGCCCCTACACCCCGCTCTCCCCGCGCCAGGACCTCACCCCCGCGCCGTACGCCCTGGCGCTCCCGGGGCTGCGGACCCGACCCAGCCTGGGTACCTACAACGTGATCGGCGGCTCCCTGGGCAACAGCGTCAGTGACGGTGTCGCCGGCGGCGTGATCAGCGGCGGCGGTTTCGGCCTGCCCAACCGCGTCACCGACCACAACTGTGTGGTCGCCGGTGGCGGAGCAAACCGGGCCGGCAACGACGACGCCGATCCCACCACCGCCGCTCACGCCACCGTTAGCGGCGGGATGGTGAACATCGCCGGCGCCAATCTGACGACGGTGGGCGGCGGCGAGGGCAACCACGCGCTGGCCCAGGGCGCGACCATCGGCGGCGGCATCGGCAACCTCGCCAATGGGGAGAACGCCGCCATCGCCGGCGGACAGGGCAACGTTGCCAGCGGCGACCACGCTGCGGTGGGCGGCGGTGGCTACAACACGGCTGGCGGGCAAAGCGCCATCGTGGGTGGAGGCCGCGGAAACACCGCCACCGGCTACGCCGCCGTTGTCAGTGGCGGAGGCGGGTTATTCGGCGGCAATCCCCTTCCCAACGTCGCCGCTGGCCGGAATGCCACCATCGGCGGGGGCTCTAACAACACCGCCTCAGCCGGCTGGAGTACAGTCGGCGGGGGCTACCACAACGAAACCAGCGGTCATGCTTGGCAAAGCGCCGACGGTATCATCACGCATGTCGATACCGGGACCGTCGGTGGAGGTAGCTTCAACTATGCCAGCTGGTCCGCTACTGTTGGAGGAGGGACCAGAAACAGAGCCATCGGCCAGGGCGCCACTGTCCCCGGGGGGAGCGACAACGACGCGGGGTCGTACAGCTTCGCTGCGGGCCGTCGCGCCAAGGCTAACGCCCCCGGTTGCTTCGTCTGGGGGGACTCCACCAATGACGATATCATCTGCAGCCTTGGGAATCAGTGGCTAGCGCGTACCTCGGGAGGCGCCCATTTCTATACCAGCGCCGACTTGAGCACCGGAGTATATGTTCCGGCCGGAGGCGGGAGCTGGAGCTCCGTCAGCGACCGCAACCTCAAGGAGCACATCAAGACGGTCGACAGCCGCGAGGTGCTCGCGCTCCTCCAGTCCGTTCCCGTCACCACGTGGAACTACCGCACCCAGGACGCCTCCATCCGCCACATGGGGCCCATGGCCCAGGACTTCTACGCCGCCTTCGGCCTCGGGGACGATGACGTCTCCATCGCCACCGTCGACCTCGACGGCGTGGCGCTGGCCGCCATTCAGGGTCTGGCCGACATCGCCAGAGAGCAGGATGCCGAGATCGACGCCCTGCAGGGACAACTGCTGGCGCTCGAGGCGCGCCTGGCCGCGTTCGAGTCCGGCGACGCACCCGTTCCTTCCTGCCGGGACCTTCCACCCGGCCTGCTGCCTGGCGCGGTCTTTCTGATACTGGGCGCCGTCTGGGTCGTCGGACGCAGGGGGGTGAGCCGATGAACCCCTTCCCACGTCGCTCATCCACTCCGTGCCTGCTCGCCCTGGCCCTCCTGCTGGTCCTTGCCCGGGCGGCCGTAGCCCAATCCGGCTCCGGCTACACCCTCTCCTGGTGGACCGTCGACGGCGGCGGGGGTGTCAGCCTCGGCGGCGACTACGTGCTCAGCGGCAGCGCCGGGCAGCCGGACGCGGGCGTGCTCTCGAGTGGCGGCCTGACGGTGTGCGGCGGCTTCTGGTGCGCCGTCGCGCCCGACGGCGAATATCGGGCATTCCTGCCCCTGGTCATCCGCAGCGGCTGAGTCACACGCGTTCCTCGCCTCGGCCCCCGGGCGAGGAACGCTGCCTGCCCTGCGCTTCGATCGCCAACCCCGCTGGTAGGGACGAAGCCTAATGCGCCTCGCCCGCTGCTCCGCCCACAGCGGTGTCCGCTTCCATGCTCCCCGGCGCCCCCGCGGTGATCGCCTCCGACGCCGATAGTCTTCTTCCCCGTACCCTTGGCTTCGCAACGCCATCGTTCCCGGGACGAACACGTACACTTCCCCGGGGACCATTCGCCAGCATCAAGACGATGCGCTAACCCGCTCACTGTCACAGCAGCGTTGCCCGCGAGCCGGCAACTCCATCGGGTGGCCGGCTTCTCTCTGTTTCGCCCACCAACAGATGGACTACCCTCCGCTGTATGCGCGAGGACTCTATGTCTCCGCTTCCACTAGAACTGAACGGGAGCCGTCGGGAACCCTGTCCCGTCCCCCGGGCCTGCCGCTGCGGCGCAGGAGTTCCGAACGCTCCTCAACCCTGGGCCCGACCTCTCAACAGCTCCTTGATGTCCGGCGCAGAACCACGGGCCTGGCGTGAGTGCCTGTCCGCCATAGCCCTCTTGACGTTTCACGGTCCGCTCGCCCCTTGCACCAACAGCGTCCGAAACCGTCAGCCTCGTCGTCGGATCCCCCGATCCCCCTTCCTTCCCTCTGCCTTCAGCGCGTCAAATCCTGCCCGTCTGACCAGCCCGGGAGGCACCCGGGCGAAACCGCCCTTGCGAGGGGTGCGCGGGGCCCGTGGAGCGGCAGCTTCGGCAACCGTGAGGCCTCTCAGTCAATGAACCCGACCGCTGGACAACACCCGCAGACAGATGTACAATCACCCTCGGTCTCCGCACGCCAGACATCATCGAGGCAGAGAGGGCTTCCTCGCACGCTACTGTACCGCCGTCCGCAGCCGTCACCGATTCGTGAACGCGCACGCAGCCCTCTCACCGTCCTTTCTCCAGCGCAGAC
This sequence comes from Acidimicrobiales bacterium, assembly GCA_007121465.1. GTDB lineage: Bacteria > Actinomycetota > Acidimicrobiia > Acidimicrobiales > SKKL01 > SKKL01. The sequence goes on from SKKL01000026.1 coordinate 3,447, forward strand.
CCGGCACTCGCCATCATCGTCCGCCGCCGATACCGGCATCAGGAGCAGAAATGTCGACCACAGCCACCCGCCTCATCACCCTCATCCTCCTGCTGCAGCGCAGACCGAGACAGAAGGCGGCCAAGCTCGCCGAAGAGCTCGACGTATCCGTCCGCACCGTCCACCGCTACGTCGAAATGCTCAACGAGATGGGCATCCCCATCTACTCCGAGCGCGGCCCCTATGGCGGGTTCTCCCTCGTGCGCGGCTACAAGATGCCGCCTCTCATCTTCACCCCCCAGGAGGCCGCCGCCATCTGCCTCGGAGCCGGCCTCGTTGAGGAGATCTGGGGACCCCTGTACAAGGACGCCGCGCGCAGCGCCATGGCCAAGCTGGAGAGCCTGCTGCCCGATGAGCAGCGCCAGGAGGTCGCCTGGGCCCGGCGCACCCTCGTGGCCACCGGCATGCAGCGCGCCGACCACACCCCCCTCGCCCCCACCCTGGCCGGCTTGCGTCGCGCCGCCCGTGACCACCACTGCATCAGAATGCGCTACCAGAGCCTCAGCCACCCCGACCCCCTGGAACGGGTCGTCGATCCTTACGCCCTGCTCCACCGCTGGGGCTGGTGGTACGTCATCGCCCACTGCCACTTGCGGCAGGCCCTGCGCACCTTCCGCATCGACCGCATCCAGGAGCTGACAGTTCTCAACGAGACCTTCGAGGTCCCGCCTGACTTCGACGTCCTCCACTACCTGGCCGAAGACGGCTGGCCTCAGCCGACCCTCAATGTCCGCCTCCGCTTCTCGCCCGAAGCCGCCGCCGAGGCGCTGGACGACCGCGGCGCCTGGGACCAGGTCGCGGAGCAGCCCGATGGATCGGTCGTCGTCACCTTCGGAGCCTCCAGCCTCGATTGGGCCGCCCGCGTCGCCCTCTGGCGTGGCCCCGCCGTCACCGTTCTCGAGCCCGAGGAACTGCGCCGGCAGGTCGAACGCTGGGCCCGGACCATCGCTGAGCGACACCAGCCCGCAGAGGAACCTTAAAAACCTCGCGAATGTGACCGCTTCCGGCTAGAATATGACACAAAATGACAAGTATTGGTGGTATAATCGGTAGCGGAGTAGAACATCTGTGCTAACGCCCGCCGCACACCCGGCATCGTCGAGCACCCTGGCAGGAACGTAACTGAGAATGAACGCCCAGGAATCGGTCAGACCCATGTACGCTGAAGACATCGTCATCCGCGGTGCCAAGGAACACAATCTCCAGGGCATCGACGTCAGCCTGCCCCGTTTCAAGCTCATCGTCATCACCGGCGTCTCCGGCAGCGG
>SKKL01000103.1 GCA_007121465.1 Acidimicrobiales bacterium
CGGATGGTCTACCTCTTCCTCGCCGGCCAGGTCATCCCGATGATCCCCGGTGGGTTCCTCACCTTCTCGGACTTCCCGCTCTACTCGACCTACGAGCTCGCTCCCCGCATCGCCGGGTTCGCCGCCGGACACGACCAGGCGCTCGCCGGGGCTCTCATGAAGGTCGGCAGCGTGCCGGTCGTGTGGTCGACCATGTTCGTGCTCATGTACCGCTGGGCCCAGAGCGAGGGTCACCTCCAGCGCAGCGCCAAGCCCAAGCCCCGCCCCACCGCTCCGGCCGCCTGACGGTCAGCTCTCCACCGCTCGCCGGACCATCACCGCTCAGAGGCCGCCGGGGCCCTGGGCCGACTCGGGGATGAGGACCTCGCCGACGACGTGGACGACGCCGTTGGTGGCGATGATGTCGGTCTCGGTGAGGGGCACGCCGGCGAAGGTGTACTCGTCGGCTCCCAGGCTGATCATCCGAGCGCCCTGACCCTCGGCGGTGGTGAAGTAGCGCTCGGTCGACACGGTGGTGGCCAGCACCTCACGAGGCACGACGTGGAACCCCAGGACCGCCGCGAGGAGCTCGGGTTCGTCGAGAAGCTGCTGGATCTTGTCCTCGGGCAACAGGGCGAAGGCGGCATCGGTCGGGGCGAACACGGTGATGGGGCCCTCGCTGGTGAGCGCACCGAGGATGGCGGGGTCGAGGCCGGGGGTCTGCACGAGCTCCAGCAGGGTGGTGAAGTTGCCCTCCTCCTCGAGGGTGGAGACGACGTCGACGATCTCGGGGATGGAGTCGACGGCCTCGTTCACCCGGTCGGCCAGCTCGTCGGGAACGAGGACCGTGTCGATGACGTGGACCATCCCGTTGGTGGCGATGGTGTCGGCCGAGGCCAGTTCGGCTTGCCCGCCGATCTCGACGGTGCTCGTGGGCTCCCCTTCGTCGTCGGTGGCGGGAACCTCGACGGTCTCCACGGTGATGCGCGAGCCGCCGATCGAGTCGACCCCGCCGGTGTCGAGCAGCTCGACCGAGGTGTGCACTCCTTCGGCCACGTGGGCGAGGAGGAGGTCGGCCAGTAGGTCGGTCTCCTCGTCGACGAGCAGGGCGACGAGGCCGTCGGGCAGGTCCGCGAAGGCGGCTTCGTTGGGGGCGAACACGGTGAAGGGGCCGTCGCCTTGGAGCGTCTCGGTGAGCCCGGCCGCCTCGATCGCGGCGGCGAGGGTGTCGAGGCCTGCGGACTCGGCGGTGCCGAGGATGTCCCGGGCTGCGGTCTCGGGGTTGTCGCCGGTGACGATCACCGGACGCTCGTCTTCGGCGCAGGCAGCACCGATGAGCAACAGCGCGGTGATCAGGGCAAGGATGCGAAGGGGGCGAGTGCGCGACATGGCCCCTTTTCTATCGTCTGGAGCCATCCGGGTCCCAACTGCGGCCACCGACCGTTTCGGCGCGGCCTTGTGTTGGGTAGCGTCAGATCCATGTCTGCCACCACCTCCGGGTCCTCGACGCCACGCGACCAGACCCGGGTGGTGGTCGAAGGCGTCTCTCCGCAGGTCGACGGTGGACGCTTCGCCGCCAAGGGTTCGGTCGGTGAGCCGTTCATCGTCGAGGCCGACGTGTTCTGCGACGGACACGACCGCGTCGCCGCCGCTCTGTGGGTGCGCGGGCCGGGCTCCACCTCCACCACCGAGGTCCCGATGGTCGAGGTCGGCAACGATCGTCACCGTGCCCAGGTCGTGCCCGACCGGCTCGGGCGGTGGGCCTACACCGTCGTCGGATGGGTCGACCGCTACGAGACCTGGCGCCAGGACACCCTCCGCAAGGTCGCCGCCGCCCAGGACGTCTCGGTCGACCTGCTCGTCGGGGCCGGTCTCGTGGCCGACGCCGTCACGCGCGCCCAAGGCGCCGAGTCCGAGCTCCTCGCCAACGCGGTCGGGGCCTACGAGCGAGGCGATGTCGCCCCGCTCTCCGACGACGTGCTCGCCGGCGCGATGGCTCGCTGGGCCGATCGCGAACCGGTCGTCCGCCATGCCCGCACCCTCGAGGTGGTCGTCGAGCGTGAGCGAGCACGCCACAGCGCGTGGTACGAGTTCTTCCCTCGATCGGCGTCCCCCGACCCCGACCGCCACGGCACGCTTCGCGACGCCGCCGACCGTCTGCCCTATGTCGCGTCGATGGGCTTCGACGTCGTGTACCTCCCTCCGATCCACCCGATCGGCACGACCTTCCGCAAGGGCCCGAACAACTCGGTCGAGTGCGCGCCCGGTGACCCGGGCAGCCCGTGGGGCATCGGCGGCGTCGAGGGGGGACACACCGCCATCCACCCCGACCTCGGCACCTTCGACGACTTCTCCTACTTCGTGGAGGAGGCCGAGTCCCACGGCCTCGAGGTCGCCCTCGACGTCGCCTTCCAGTGCTCGCCCGACCATCCCTGGGTCACCGAGCACCCCGAGTGGTTCACCCACCGGCCCGACGGCACGATCCAGTACGCCGAGAACCCACCGAAGAAGTACCAGGACATCTACCCCATCAACTTCGAGTCCGAGGACTGGGAAGCGCTGTGGGACGCCCTCGCCGATGTCTTTCGTTTCTGGATCGACCGGGGTGTCCGCATCTTCCGGGTCGACAACCCCCACACCAAGCCGTTCCGGTTCTGGGAGTGGCTGATCACCGAGATCCGTGCCGAGTCGCCCGGCGTGGTGTTCCTCTCCGAGGCCTTCACCCGCCCCAAGGTGATGTACCAGCTCGCCAAGCTCGGCTTCAGCCAGTCCTACACCTACTTCACATGGCGTCCCACGGGCCCCGAGCTGCAGGAGTACTTCACCGAGCTGACCTCCCGTCCGGTGGTCGACTTCTTCCGGCCCAACGCCTGGCCGAACACCCCCGACATCCTCACCGAGCAGCTCCAAGACGGCGGGCGACCCGTGTTCTCCCAACGCCTGGTGCTCGCCGCCACGTTGTCGGCCAACTACGGCATCTACGGTCCGGCGTTCGAGTTGGTCGAGCACACCGCGGTCCGGCCCGGCAGCGAGGAGTACCTCGACTCCGAGAAGTACCAGCAGCGCACCTGGGACCTCGACGCCGACCACAGCCTGCGCGACCTCATCGCCCGGGTGAACCGCATCCGTCACGATCATCCGGCGCTCGGCCACGACCGCACCCTCCGGTTCCACCCGTGCGACAACGACCAGATCCTCTGCTACTCCAAGACCACCCCCGAGGGGGCCGACCCCGTGCTCGTTGTCGCCAACACCAACGGCGAGCACCGCCAGTCCGGGTGGGTCCATCTCGACCTCGACGCCCTCGGGCTCGAACCCGGTGCCGAGTTCGAGGTGCGCGACCTCCTCGGCGGGGCGAGCTATCGCTGGCACGGCCCCGACAACTACGTCGAGCTCGACCCCCACGGGCTCCCCGCCCACGTGTTCTCGGTCGGCCGTCCCGACGCACTCCAGCCAGCTGCCGACGCCCCTAGTCCCGAATCCGAAGACCGAGTCCCCGAGCCCGAGGATCAGACATGACCCTCGCCGACGATCCGCAGTGGTACCGCGACGCCGTCATCTATGAGCTGCACGTGCGCAGCTTCGCCGACAGCGACAACGACGGCATCGGCGACTTCGCTGGACTCACCTCCAAGCTCGACTACCTCTCCGACCTCGGGGTCACCGCGCTGTGGATCCTGCCGTTCTACCCGTCGCCCTTGCGCGACGACGGCTACGACATCGCCGACTACACCGGTGTCAACCCCTCCTACGGCACGCTGCGCGACTTCCGGAAGTTCCTGAAAGCAGCCCACGACCGGGGCCTGCGGGTCATCACCGAGCTGGTCATGAACCACACCTCCGACCAGCACGAGTGGTTCCAACGGGCTCGTCGAGCCCCCAAGGGTTCCAAGTGGCGTGACTACTACGTCTGGGAGGACACCCCCGACCGCTGGTCGGAGGCCCGCATCATCTTCCAGGACTACGAGACCTCGAACTGGTCCTGGGACCCGGTGGCCGGGCAGTACTACTGGCACCGCTTCTACCACCATCAGCCCGACCTCAACTTCGAGAACCCCGACGTCCGCAAGGCGATGTTCGACACCCTCGACCGCTGGTTCGAGATGGGGGTCGACGGCGTGAGACTCGACGCCGTGCCCTACCTGTTCGAGCGGGACGGCACGAACTGCGAGAACCTGCCCGAGACCCACGAGTTCCTGAAGGAACTGCGCACTCACGTCGACTCGAAGTGGGACAACCGCATGTTCCTCGCCGAGGCCAACCAGTGGCCCGAGGACGCCGCGGAGTACTTCGGCGACGGCGACGAGTGCCACATGAACTTCCACTTCCCGGTGATGCCCCGCCTGTTCATGGCGGTCCGCCAGGAGGAACGCCTCCCCATCGTCGACATCCTCGAACAGACCCCGCCGCTCCCGCCGGGCTGCCAGTGGGCGACGTTCCTGCGCAACCACGACGAGCTCACCCTCGAGATGGTCACCGACGAAGAGCGCGACTACATGGTGAGGGCCTACGCCCACGACCCCCAGATGCGGGTCAACCTCGGCATCCGTCGTCGCCTCGCGCCCCTGTTGCAGAACGACCGCCGCCGCATCGAGCTGCTCAACGGGCTGCTGTTCTCCCTGCCCGGCACTCCCGTCGTCTACTACGGCGACGAGATCGGCATGGGCGACAACGTCTACCTCGGCGACCGCGACTCGGTGCGCACGCCGATGCAGTGGAG
>SKKL01000112.1 GCA_007121465.1 Acidimicrobiales bacterium
CCTCTTCGCCTTCTACGTCCCGGTCTGGGTCGCCACCGTCGCGTGCACCCTCGCGGTGTGCCAGGCCCTCGGCGTCCAGGGATCGATCCCCCGGTTGGCGGCAGCAACGGTGCTCGCCTGGCTCGCCGGGTTCCTCGCGGTTCCCGTCCCGTCCGGGGCCGGGATACGCGAGGTCGTCTTCGTCGCCGTCGCCGGCCTGCCCGCCGGGATCGCGGTCGCGGTGGCCATCGCCTGCCGGTTGTGCTTCCTGCTCGTCGACGGCATCGGCGGGGCTGTCTCCGCTGCCGCCGTCGGGCTCCGCTCGCCCCAGCCGGTCCCGCACGCGACGTCCGACCCCACCCGGCCATGACGTTCGCGAATCGCGGTGACCGCCGGCCGGTCCGCTAGCGTCCGGCAGCGATGGCGACGAACACCAGACGGGCCGTGTCGGTTCTCCTCCCGGCCTACAACGAGCGCGAGAACCTCATCGAGTTGATCCCCGAGATCGACGGCGTCCTCTCCGAGGCAGGCCTCGACTTCGAGATCGTCGTGGTCGACGACGGTTCCACCGACGGCACCCGCACCGCCATGGCGAGCGTGGACTCCGAGCGGGTGCGGGCCATCCGTCTGCGGCGCAACTCCGGCAAATCCGAGGCGCTGCGGGTGGGTCTCACCGAGGTCGACGCCGACATCGTCGTACTCATGGACGCCGACGGCCAGGACGATCCCCAGGAGCTCCCCAACCTGCTCGCCCGCCTCGACGAGGGCGACGTCGACCTGGTGAGTGGGCGTCGTTCGGTCCGCCACGACCGCTTCATCAAGCGCAACACCTCCAAGGTGTACAACGCGGTGACATCCAAGGCCACCGGCATCGAGGGTCGCGACTTCAACAGTGGGCTGAAGGCCATGCGGGGCGAGCTCGCCAAGAGCCTCGAGCTCTACGGCGAGCTGCATCGCTACATCCCCGTGCTGGCGGTCTGGGCCGGTTTCGCCGTCACCGAGATCGACGTCGAACACCACGAGCGGCGTCACGGCAAGTCGAAGTTCGGACGCAGCCGCTTCTGGCGGGGGTTCCTCGACCTCATCACCGTCAAGTTCCTCACGACCTACACCGCCCGGCCCTTCCACCTCTTCGGCGGGATCGGGATCGCCACCGGGTTCGCCGGGGCGGCGCTCCTCGTCTGGATGGCTGTCCTGTGGATCGGGGGCCACGAGATCGGTGATCGACCGGCGCTACTCGCCGGTGTCCTCCTCGTCGTCGTCGGCGTCCAGATGGTCAGCCTCGGCCTCATGTCCGAACTGCTCGTGTTCCTCCGACGCCGACGAACCCTCGAAGCCGACTTCGACGAGGTGCGCTAGCGGGGATCAGGGTTCGGGGACACCCTCGTCGAGGCAACGTTCCCGGCCACACAGGAAGTATCCCGTGCCCTCGAGGCCCGACTCGAAGGGCATGATCCGCTGCGCGGCCGACCTGCGGTCCAAGGTCGTGAACGCATTGGACGGGTCGGCCATGTGCGCGCTGAGCATCACCAACGCCGCGATGATGCTCACGCCTCCCACCCGGGCCAACAGTCGCGCCGGCGGGCGGATGGCGATCGCCCCGGCAAGCGCGAAAGGAGCGACCTGGAGGAAGTAGCGGTTCCCGATCGACTGGCCCCCGCCGTAGTAGTTGAAGGGGAACACCGCGCAGTAGATCAGGATGTAGAGGCCCAGCCCGGCGAACATTGCCAGGGCGAGGCCGCCGTGTCGGCCCAGCGGGCCGATGTCGTTCGGGAGGTCCGAGTGGTCGCCTGAGTCGGGACCGGATTGGGGATCGGCGGCTCTCGCCGTGCGCCGTGAGGCCCACATCCACCAGGCGGCGAGAGCGACGAAGGCCAAGGCGGCCGGCATGAACACCGCGATGCCGGTGTGGCGCCCGAACAGATAGAACCCGAGCGCTCGGGCGCTGTCGACGAGGTTGCTGGTGGCTCCCTCGATCACGAAGGAGAGCGAGAGCTGCTCTCCGGCCACGTCTTGGACCGCCCACCCACCCTCGGCGAAGGGCGGCACCAGGAGTACGAAGTGCCGATCGCCGCCATAGGGGGTGAACACCGAACCGTCGGAGTAGTACAGATACGGGATCACGAACACCACGTAGCCGGCCACCAGGAGCGTGGCGAGGGTCGCCCGTTGCCGGGCGCCGAGCACCTGGTAGCCCACCCAGGCCATCACCGGGGCGACCAACAGGAGCATCGTCGGTTTCTCGGCCACCAGGAACGCCCCCGCCACCGCGGCGCCCACGGCGAGCGGGAACCGCACCTGTTCACGCTCCAGCGCACGAAGGGCGAGCAAGCAGAACAGAGCGCTCGCGGTGGCGAGGAACAGATCGGGATGGGTGGTGAACGCGTAGAAAACGGGAAAGGACGCCACCGCGAACGCCCCCGTCGCGATCGGCACCACCGGGCCCGAGTACCGGGTCGCCACGATCGCGGCCGACAACCCCACGAAGGTGAGGAACAGCAGGGCATTGGCCACGTTGACCGACAGTGGTGCCGGGAGGGCGGCGAGAAATGGTGCCAGCCACACCGAGTAGCCGTACGGCTTGGCGAAGGCCCAGCTCCCGTCGCCGCGCTGCTGGATGTACAGCCCCCGGGGGTACTCGTCCCACCCGAGGTCGACCCATGCCTCGTAGTCGCTCTCATCGAAGGTGAGGTTCGCTCCGTTGGCGAGGCTGATGCCCTGCATCAGGTGCGACGACTGGTCCCCGAGGAGGGGCCGCTCACGGAAGTCGTCGACGAGCATCGCCACACACAGCAATCCGGTGCACACACCGAGCACCGACCACCACAGGATCGCGTCGGCCCGCCGCGCACGACCGGCTCCCGGTTCGCTGCTCGGTTCGGTGCTCGTCGCGGTTGTGCTGGTCACTCCTGCTCCCGGTTGGCGCCGACGGCCGAACACCCTAGGCCCCGGCTGTGGTGCGGCTCGACTCACCCGGGGCCGCACTGGAGGCCATCGTCGCCAGGACACCGGGGACTGACCGACCATTCGCCACTACAGTGCGGTCGTGGGCGACAACCGGAAGCGCGAGATGGTTCTGTTCCTCGCTTTCGACGCGGGGAATCCGACTCTCGTTCGGCGTTGGGCGGCGGAGGGTCACCTTCCGAACTTCGCCAAGGCGCTGGCCCGGGGGGCCACCGCCGTCATGGAGCACGAGCCCGGACTCTACGTCGGCTCGATCTGGCCCACCGCGATGACCGGCGTCGGCGTCGACCGGCACGGCTGCTACACCGGGATCCGGCCGGCACCGTTCTCCTACGGCTACATCCCGGCTGGGGTCGACGCCACACCGTTCTGGGTCGACGTCGCCCGCGCCGGGCGCCGCATCGCCGTGGTCGATGCTCCGTTCTTCCCCGCCATCGCCGGGCTCGACGGTGTCCAGCTCGTCGAGTGGGGGAGCCACGACCGCTACTTCGGCCCCCACTCCGAGCCCCCAGAGCTGTTGGACGACATCGTCCAGGCCGTGGGCCGTCACCCGCTCGGGATGATCGACCACGAGCTCGGCTACGAGAGATTCGCCCCCTGTGACTGGGTCCATCTCACCGACGGTGCCCGCACCGACGAGGAGATGAGCGCGTTCATCGGCCAGCTGAGCGATTCGATCCAGCACCGACGTCGCGTCGCCGACCATCTCACCGAGATGGGGCCCTTCGACCTCCGTGTCGAGGTGGTCGGTGAGAGCCACTGCGCCGGGCACCACCTGTGGAGCATCCACGATCCTGACCATCCCGATCACGACCCCGACCTGGTGCAACGCCTCGGCGGCGACCCGTTGCTCGAGGCTTATCGTGAGTTCGACGGTCTGCTCGGCACCTATCTCGACACGCGGGACGAGTCCGAGACCCTCTATCTGTTCCTCAGCCACGGTATGCGGGCCCACTTCGACGGAACCCACCTGTTCGACGAGATCCTGTGGCGGCTCGACTGCGCCTATCGGGGCCTGCCCGGCCCCTGGGTCGGTCCATCGACCCAGCGCGCCGCCGAGGTGGTTCGACGAGTCCCCGGGTTCGCCCGCCGGAGTACCCTCCGTGCCCTCGCGCCGCTGATGAGGCGCCGGTTCGGCTCGGACTCGGCCGGCCCGACCCCGGAGTCGGAGATCCCGGGCCCGGCCGAGCGGCTCTGGTACGCGCTCGAGAACAACACGGTCACCGGCGCGATCCGCTTCAACCGCGTGGGGCGCGAGCCCAACGGACTGATGGCGGAGCCGCTCACCGACCACGCCACCAGCTGGCTCCATCGTGAGCTCAGCCAGATCGTCAACCTCGACGACGGCCTGAGGGTCGTGACCGAGGTCTACCCCTCCCATGCCCACTACCACCGCCGCGACGAGGATGGCTTGCCCGACGTGCTCGTCGAGTGGAACCGTGACCGTCCCATCGAAAGGGTCTGGTCGCCGACGATCGGCACGATCATCCGGCCCTACGTGGGTGTGCGCACCGGCGACCACGACGAATGGGGAGAGCTGATCGCGCTCGGTCCCGGGATCACACCTGGTCGGCGTCCCGACATTGCCCCGGTCGACATCGCTCCCACCGTCGCCGCCGCTGCGGGGGTGTACCTCCCCGATCGCGACGGACACGTCGTCGCCGACTTGGTTCCCCGTGCCCGGCGACCCGATCCCGGGCTCCACCACGAGGTGGCAGCACTCGAACGAGCACAGCCTCGCGAGCCGCG
>SKKL01000263.1 GCA_007121465.1 Acidimicrobiales bacterium
CGACCGACCTCAGTCGTCGAGCTTGAGAGCGGAGATGAACGCCTCTTGGGGGATCTCGACCCGCCCGATCGACTTCATGCGCTTCTTGCCCGCCTTCTGCTTCTGCAGCAGCTTGTTCTTGCGGGTGATGTCGCCGCCGTAGAGCTTGGCGGTGACGTCCTTGCGGTAGGCCTTCACCGTCTGGCGGGCGATGATCTTGCCGCCGATGGCGGCCTGGATCGGCACGTCGAACTGCTGACGCGGGATCAGCTCCTTCAGCTTGTCGCACATCTTGCGCCCGTACTCATAGGCAGTGTCGCGGTGCACGATCATGCTGAAGGCGTCGACGGGGTCGCCGTGGAGAAGGATGTCGACCTTGGAGAGGTTCGACCGCCGGTAGCCGATCGGTTCGTAGTCGAGGCTGGCGTAGCCCTGGGTGCGGCTCTTGAGCTGGTCGAAGAAGTCGATGACCACCTCGGCGAGGGGGATCTCGTAGGTGAGGTCGACCCGCTCGGGCGACAGGTACTCCATGGTCTGCATCTCGCCCCGCTTGGACTGACACAACTCCATCACCGACCCGGTGTAGTCGGTGGGGGTGAGGATGTTGACCTTGAAGTAGGGCTCGTCGATGCCATCCATCTCACCCGGGCTCGGCATCTCGCTCGGGTTGTCGATCTCGAGGACGTCTCCGCCGGTGAGGTGCACCTGGTAGCCCACCGAGGGCACCGTGGCGATGAGGGCGAGGTCGAACTCCCGCTCGAGACGCTCTCGCACGATCTCCATGTGCAACAACCCGAGGAACCCGCACCGGAAGCCGAAGCCGAGCGCCCCGGAGGTCTCGGGCTGGTAGGTGAAGCTCGAGTCGTTGAGCCGCAGCTTCTCCAGCGCGTCGCGCAGGTCGGAGAAGTCGTCGCCCTCGATCGGGTAGAGCCCACAGAACACCATCGGCTTGGGTTCGCGGTAGCCATCGAGGGCCTCGGTCGCGGCGTTGGCGGCGGTGGTGACGGTCTCACCCGAGCGGGCCTCACCGACGTCCTTGATGCCGGCGATCAGGTAGCCGACCTCGCCGGGGCCCATCTCGCGCACCGGCGTCGGGACCGGGGCGCGGATCCCGACCTCGGTGACCTCGTGGGTGGTGCCGGCCTGCATGAACCGCAGCTTGGTGTCGGTGGTGAGCCGGCCGTTGACGACCCGGATCGACGACACCACTCCACGGAACTGGTCGTAGTGCGAGTCGAAGATCAGGCCCTGGAGCGGAGCGTCGGCGTCGCCTTCGGGGGCGGGGATGCGGTCGATGACCGCGTCGAGCAGCTCGGGCACGCCTTCGCCGGTCTTGGCGCTGATGCGCAGCACCTCGGTGGCGGGGATTCCCAGTACCCGCTCGATCTCCTCGGCGTAGAGGTCGGGATCAGCCGCGGGCAGGTCGATCTTGTTGAGCGCCGGCACGATCTCGAGGTCGTTCTCGAGGGCCAGGTAGCAGTTGGCGAGGGTCTGGGCCTCGATGCCCTGGGACGCGTCGACCAGCAGGATCACGCCCTCGCACGCCGCCAGCGACCGCGACACCTCGTAGCCGAAGTCGACGTGGCCGGGGGTGTCGATGACGTTGATGACGTGGTCTCGGTAGTTGAGGCGCACGCTCTGGAGCTTGATGGTGATGCCCCGCTCCCGCTCGAGATCCATCGAGTCGAGGTACTGCTCCCGCATGTCGCGAGGGTCGACCGCCCCGCAGATCTCGAGGATCCGGTCGGCAAGGGTGGACTTGCCGTGGTCGATGTGGGCGATGATGGAGAGGTTGCGGAGGTGCGAGAGATCCATGGGAGATGTCGAGGCTACCGAGTGGGGTGTGACACGCAGCAGCAACACCGCTATCATCTCACGGTTCCCGAACGACTCTGTTCCGTGACCCCAAACGAGATCGACCAAGAGGCACCGTGGCCAACATCGCCAGCCAGAAGAAGCGCAACCGCCAGAACGAGAAGCGCCGCATCCGCAACAAGGGCGTGCGCTCCGAGCTGAAGACCCGCATCAAGCGGGCCGAGACCGCCGCCGCCGCCGGTGAGGACACCGAGGAGCTGTTGCGCGCCGCCATCAAGCGCATCGACCAGGCCGCCGCCAAGGGCGTCATGCACCAGAATGCCGCCAACCGCCAGAAGTCTCGCCTCACCAAGCGTCTGGCCCGTCTCAGCGCCAACGCCTGAGGCCTGGCGGCCACGTTCGGGGGAACCGAAAGGCTCGGCCCCGCCTCCGGGCGGGGTCGAGTCGCGTCCGGGGCCAGGTCGAGAGGCCGTTCAGCGGGCGCTGCTGAGCCGGGCCAGGCGGGCGACGAGCAACTCGAGGATCAGCTCATCGGGCCACTCGCTCGCCCCCTTGAGGTCCAGGTCGGCGTCGGCGACGAGCAGGACCTGTTCGGCGATGCGCTCGGACCCGGTGCGGCGGGCGAGCTTGAGGAGCTTCTCGGCGGGGAACGGCGCCAACCCGGTGATGGTCGCCGCGTCCTCCCGACCTCGCACCTCGGCTCCGTCGAGCTTGAGGAGCCCGGACACGTGACGGTGCAGGGTGGCGAGGATCTGTAGCGCGTGGCGGTCGCCGCCGCCGAGCATGCGGTGCAGGCGGTCGAGGGCGGTGGTGATGTCTCCGGTGGAGATGGCGTCGGTGAGCTCCCACGGCGGCACCCCGCCCGCCTCGCCGAGGAACGGCTCGAGCTCGTCCACCCCCACCTTGGCGCCGGGACCGAACGCGCCTTCGAGCACCCCCAGGATGGCACCCAACCGGTTGACGTCCTCGCCCAGGCGTTCGGCCAGCACCTTCTGGGCCCGGGCGTCGAGGTGGACCGCGGAGCCGGCGAGGTGCTCTTTGAACCAGGCGTCGCGACCCTTGGCGTTCACGGGCACGCCGGTGGCGACGATCGTGGCGCCCGCGCGCTTCAACGCCTCGTTGAGCGCCTTGGGGAGGTTCGCTCGACCGGTGAACTTCGGGCCCTTGTCCCACACGAGCACCAGCGCGGTCGAGGGCAACGGATCGTCGAGGTAGGCGACCAGCGGGGCGACCGACTCGGCGGTGGTGAACCGGGCAAGGTGGCGGCCGACCACCACCCGACGGTCGGTGAGGAACGGCGGAGTCTGGGCGGCGTCGACGAGGGGGCTGATGTGAGCCCCGGACTCGGTGAGGTAGCGCTCCTCCTCCACCTCGTCGACCATCAGCGACCGGTCGCCGGGGCCCACCAGCTCGGCGACGATGCGACGCACCTCGTCGCCGACGAGGATGGCGTCGTCGCCCTTGACCAGGTGCACGCTCGGCTCGGTCATGCCGCCGCCAACAGGTCGGCGCACAGGTCGGCGACCCGGCGCGAGGCCCGCACGTCGTGGGCCCGCAGCACCCGGCATCCGAGCATGATTCCGAGCGTGTGAGCGGCATCGGTGCCGTGAGCCACCTCCGACACCTCCCGGTCGAGGAGATGGGAGAGGAACCGCTTGTTCGACGCGGAGAGGAACACGGGGTGACCGAGCTCGACCAGCGCGTCGGAGCGGTGGAGCAGCTCGAGCGACTGGGCCTCGGTCTTGCCGAGATCGAGGCCGGCGTCGACCATGACCCGCTCGGGGGGGATCCCGGCGGCGACCGATCGGGCGGCCCGCTCGGCCAGGTACGCGCACACGTCGGCGACCAGGTCGTCATAGACGGGGTTCGGGTCGGGCACCCGGGGGCCGAGACGGATGTGGGTCGCCACCACCGAGGCGCCACCGGCCGCACAGACCGGCAGATAGTCGGGGTCGGCGAACCCGGAGATGTCGTTGCCGACGACCGCTCCTGCGGCGATGGCTGCCTCGATGACCGAGGCTCGCCACGTGTCGACCGACAGGGGGATGTCGAAGCGGGCGTGGAGTGCCTCGACCGCAGGGATGACCCGGTCGAGCTCCTCCTGCTCCCCCACCTCCTCACCGGGACCGGCCTTGACGCCCCCGACGTCGAGGAAGTCGGCGCCGTCGGCGACCAAACGGTCGGCCTTGGCGAGGAAGTCGTCGAACCCCCAGTAGCTGCCCTTGTCGTAGAACGAGTCGGGCGTGCGGTTGAGGATCCCCATGACCACCGCGCGGTGGGTGATGTCGAAGCGATGCTCGCCGAGCCACAGTTCCACAGCGGCCGAACCTACACCGGCGGTGACCGTCCTCCACCACCCGCCGGATCGGTGTCGACGGTCCGCACCGAGACCTCCACCCGTTCCCCCTCCACGGTGACCTCGATCGAGAGTCGGCCGACTCCGATGGTGGACCCGTCGACCGCGATCGACCCTCCGGGAACACGGTGTCCGGGTGGTGCCAGGGTGAGTCGCGGCTCGTGGCGACGACGCAGACCGGCCACCGCTTCGGCGACGTCGCGTCCGCCGTGGCGGGCGACGACCAGGTCGACGTGACCGGCGCCCCGACGTCGGAGACCCTCGAGCACCACGTCGGCCCGGGCGCCCACGTCGAGCTCGACGACCACCGCCCCGCCGAGGTGGTGCACCCGGCTCCCATCGGTGAGGACATCCTGCTCGGGCGGGCCGTGCCGCAGGGCGAGACCGGGATGGGCCAGCGCCCCTGCGATCAGGGCCACTCCGGCGGCGATCCCGACAGCGGACAGCGCACGGGCCGGGATGCGGAGGGCCAGCCACACGGTCGCGGTCCCGACGAGGGCGGCCACCAGGTGCTCGGTGCGGATCTCACCCAGGGGCAACAGGGCGCACCGTTCGGCCACCGCTCCGATCCAGTTCACGAACAGGGTGGTCGGGAGGTGGACCAGCTCGGCGACCCGGCCACCGAACACCCCGGCGATGATCCCCGCCGGGAACCCCCACACCACCACCGGCCCGGCCATCGGCGCGGCGAGCAGGTTGGCGACGAGGGCGGCGACCGGCATGCCTCCGAACACCGGGATGAGCAGCGGGGAGACGGCGATCTGGGCGGCGACGGTCATGCCCATGGCGTTGGCGAGGGGTTCGGGCAGGGGGAGCAGGTCGGCGAGGCGTCGACTCCACAGCAGGATCCCGGTCGTGGCCGCGACCGACAGCTGGAACGCCAGCTGGTGCACGATCATCGTGTCGATCACCACGAGGGTGGTGACGGCGAGGGCCAGGGTGCGGCGGCTGTCGGACTCCCGGCCGAAGGTGACCGCCATCGCTGCGAAGCCGGCCATGGTGGCGGCCCGGAGCACCGACGGTGTGAAGCGGGTGATGAGCGCGAAGAAGCCGAGCACTCCGAGGGTGGCAGCGAGGCGAGATCCGAGCCGGAGGCGGCGCAAGACCGGCCCGACCAGGGCGAGGACGAACGCGACGTTCATGCCCGAGACCGCCAACAAGTGCGACAGGCCGGCTCCACGGAACGCGTCGGCCACCGCCGGGCTCTGGGTGCGGGTGTCGCCGAACAGCAGGCCCACATAGAGGGACCGGGTGTCGCGCTCCATCGGCGCGGTGCCCGCTTCGACCGTCCGGCGGAAGCCGTTGGCGGCCCGGCTGATCGGGTCACCGGGCCACCACTCCCCCACCGACTCGACGCTCATGCGCCCGACCACGTGACGATTCGCGAGCCACGGGGCGTCCGGCGGAGGAGGCCCGACTCGACCGGCGACCTCGATCCGCTCCCCGGTGAGGCGCGGGGCGAGACGACCGGCGGCGGGACCCCGAGCCCAGGCCTCGACCCGGTCGCCATCGATGCGCAGGTCCACCCGCAGCGACGGTCCGAACCACTGCGGATCCGACACGATGAGGGCGTCGCCCGCGACGTGACCGTGGTCGAGCGGCTCGAGCGCCCGATCGGTGCGGTCGGCGAGTCCACCGGTGAGGAGGAACACCCCCACGCACAACAACGGGGTCACCTTCCGCCACCAGCCGATGGCTCCGATCACCGCTCCGACGACCGGGGCGACGGGGACTCCGACCAGCGCACCGCTCCACGCGGCGGCCGCCAGGCAGGTGGTCGGCTCGATCGCTCTGCCCTCGCGGCGGGTCCCGGTGGCTGATGGGCGAGTGGTGGTCACGTGTGGACCAGGTCGGCGATGGCGGCGAGCTTGGCGTCGCCGATCCCTCGCACCGACAGCAGATCCTCCACCCGTTGGAACGGGCCGTTGGTCTCGCGGTGGGAGATGATCGCCGCCGCGGTGGCCGGGCCGACCCCGGGAAGGGTTTCGAGCTCGGCCGCGTCGGCCTGGTTGAGGTCGATCAGGCGTCCCGGATCGGGGGCGCCGGGCGCGGGGGCTCCCCCACCCCCGGGCCGCTCGTCGCCGGCCACGACGGACGGAGGCGATTCCTGACCGATCGCCGGCACGTAGACCCGGCTCCCGTCGGCCAGCGGTGCGGCCAGGTTCACCCGGTCGAGGTCGGCGTCGGGCCGGGGGCCGCCGGCGGCGGTCAACAGGTCGCCGACCCGGGCCTCGGAGTCGAGCACGTAGAGGCCGGGGTGGGTGACCGCCCCGGCAGCGTGGACCAGCACCTCCCCGCCGTCGAGCTCCGGGTCGGACGGGACCGACGGCCCGACCGTTCCGTCCGGGCCCCCCGCCGGGGCCGCGTCGGCATCGCCACCGGGTTCCGGGGAGGACGCCGCCGGAGCCGCCGCGTACGGAATCGTCAGCTCGGGCGCCGGCCCGTCGTCGCCCATGACCACCACCACACCGGCGGCGACCACCACGACGAGGAGGGCCCCGCCGACCAGCACGGGAACGCTCGTCCCCATTCGGTCGGCCACCTCGGCGGCCCGGTCGAGTACGGGCGCGAGCAACCTCGGCATGCTCGGCCGGACTGGTCGGTGACCGTCCCCCCAAAGCGGTGCATCGTCGGCCGCGGTGGTGCCGATCAGGGACTCGTCGTCACCCGGAGTTGGGCGGAGCGGGCCGGAGTGGCCCGGAAAGGGGGTGGAGGACGGCACGGAACCCTCCCGCGGTCGTGGCGGACACGAGGGGGAAGGTTCGCTCGGGCGATGCTACCGGCGCGCGAGCGTCAGGGGAAGGGCCGAATCCCGGCGGCGCTCAGAAGAGACGGGCGCTCAGGGCCTTGCGGTATCCGGGGGTCTTGGGGTGGTCGGTACCGAGCACTTCGAGGAGATCGAGGAACTTCTGTCGGGCGTCGTCGTCTCCCTTGACCTGGTCGAGGAGCTCGTCGAGCTGACGCTCGATGTCGGCTCCGACCTCACCCTGGGTTCGGGCCAGGGCGGCCACCCGTCGGGTCTCGGGCGACTCGGGGATGCGGGCCAACAACTCGAGGGCCTCGCCGGTGTCGCCCCGATCGACGAGGAGCTCGGCCAGGGCCACGATCGCTCCGGCGTGTCCGGGGTCGATCTCGAGGGCCGAGCGCAGGGACTGCTCGTCGCCGGCCTCGACCAGCGCAATGAGCTCGGTCTCGGTCTCGCTGGGAATCAGCCGGTTCACGAACTCCCGCACCTGGGCTTCGCCCTGGGCGCCGACGAAGCCATCGACCACGTTGCGGTCCTTCATCGCGTACACGGCGGGGATCCCCTGGACCCGGAAGGCGGCGGAGGTCTCGGGGTTCTCGTCCACGTTGACCTTGGCCAGGACGACCTGGCCGCCGGTCGACGCGACGACCGTCTCGAGGATCGGGCCGAGGGTCTTGCACGGCCCGCACCACGGGGCCCAGAGGTCGACCACGACGGGCGTGGTGACGGAGCGTTCGATGACCTCGGTCGGGAAGGTGGCGTCGGTGACGTCGATGCTCATGGGGCCAGGATAGGGGTGCGCCGATAGCCTCGGAACGAACGACCCCCACCCCGCCGGAGCCCACCCCCGATGACCTCGCTGTACGACTTCCACGAGCACCCCGACCTGGAATCGCCGGTGCTCGTCGTCGCG
The DNA here is from genome assembly GCA_007121465.1 of Acidimicrobiales bacterium. Lineage (GTDB taxonomy): Bacteria > Actinomycetota > Acidimicrobiia > Acidimicrobiales > SKKL01 > SKKL01. The sequence continues at coordinate 7,810 of SKKL01000263.1, forward strand.
CTCGACGGGTGGGTCGACGCAGGTGGGGCCGCCGCTCGGGGCGCGGCGGCAATCCTCGAAGGGGTCGAGACCACTCCCCTCGTCACCTTCGATGCCGACGCGCTGCTCGACCACCGGGCCCGGCGTCCGGTCATGCACCTGCGCGACGGACTCAACACCGGTCTCACCTGGCCGTCGATCCAGATGATCGCCATGAGCGACCCCGCCGGCAACGACCTGGTGATGCTCACCGGCGCCGAACCCGACCACCAGTGGCGCGCCTTCACCCGGGCGGTGGTCGATCTCGCCCTCGAGTTCGGCAGCCGCCTCGTCGTCAGCCTCGGCGCCTACCCGGCCCCGGTGCCCCACACCCGTCCGAGCCTGCTCGCCACCACCGCGACCGAACCGGCGCTCGCCGCCCAGGTGGGCCAGATCCGCACCCACCTCGACGTTCCCGCGGGCATCGCTGGAGCCATCGAGGAGCGCTGCTCCGAGGTGGGGCTCCCCGCCATCGGACTGTGGTCGCAGGTCCCCCACTACGCGGCCACCATGCCCTACCCGGGCGCCGCCCTCCCCCTCGTCGAGGCGCTCAACGATCTCGGCGGGCTGAGCATCCCGACCGGAACCCTCGCCCAGGAGGCCACCGAGACCTCGGCCCGCCTCGATTCGCTCGTCGCCAACTCCGACGAGCACCTCGCCCTGCTGCGCCAGCTCGAGGCCCAGGCCGATGCCGAGGGTGCCCCCGACACCGACGGCGGTCCCGGTGCGGGCGGACCACTCCCCTCCGGCGACGAGCTGGCCAGCGAGATCGAACGCTTCCTCCGCGACCAGGGGAACCGGTGAACGCCGCGGACTAGGGTCAGCAACCATGAAGGTCGACACGGGAATCGGGGGGCTCGCCGGCGTCGCCGACGCGGCCCGCACAGCAGAGGCGGCGGGTTTCGACGGGGTGTGGAGCGCCGAGACGAGCCACGACCCGTTCTTCCCCCTCCTACTCGGAGCCGAGGCCACCGACCGCATCGAGCTCGGCACCGGCATCGCCGTGGCGTTCGCCCGCAACCCGATGACCCTCGCCCAGACGGCGTGGGATCTGCAGGCCCACTCCGAGGGCCGGTTCATCCTCGGGCTCGGCTCCCAGATCAAGCCTCACATCACCAAGCGGTTCTCGATGGAGTGGTCCCATCCCGCGCCGCGCATGCGGGAGATGATCCTCGCCATCCGGGCGATCTGGGACTGCTGGACCAACGACACCAAGCTCGATTTCCGGGGCGACTTCTACCAGCACACGCTGATGACCCCGTTCTTCAACCCGGGGCCCAACCCCCACGGCGACGCCAAGATCTTCATCGCCGGGGTCGGGCCGCTCATGACAAAGGTGGCCGGTGAGGTGTGCGACGGGTTCCTCGTGCACCCCTTCACCACCGACGCCTACCTCCGCGACATCACCCTCCCCGCCCTCGAGGAGGGCATGGCGATCAGTGGCCGTCAGCGCGGCGACTTCGAGACCAGCCTCACCGCCTTCGTGATCACCGGCGACGACGAGGAGTCGATGGCCCGCAACGCCGACGCGGCCAGAGGCCAGATCGCCTTCTACGGCTCGACCCCCGCATACCGCGGTGTGCTCGACCACCACGGCTGGGGCGACCTGCAGACCGAGCTCAACGCTCTGTCCAAGCAGGGGGCGTGGACCGAGATGGCCGGACTGATCGACGACGACATCCTCAACACGTTCGCGGTCGTCGCCGAGCCCGACCAGGTCGCCGCCGGGCTCACCGAACGCTTCGGCGGGCTGGTCGACCGGATGGGCTTCTACTTCGGTCTCGCCGGCTCCGACGAGGTCAAGGCCGACACCGTCGCTGCCCTCAAGGCCGTCTGAGGGCTTCTTCGCAGCACCAGTCGCGGCGTCACGATCCCAAGGAGGCGCAGTCATGGGTCGAGATCTCACTCCCCAGGACGTGTTGGGCGTCCCGATGCTGCCTCCCGCCGGAGTCGCGGCGGCCGGCAACCGGGTGCGCGAGCGGTTGGGCAGGGTCCACCGGTCGATGGCACCGCCCCCGGTGACAATCCTCGAGGGGCTGTTCGGACTGCTCGACCATCGGGTGCTCGTCGCCCTCTGCGAGGCCGGGGTGCCCGAGGCGCTCACCCGACCCATCTCGATCACCGACCTCGCCCAGCGAGTGGACGCCGACCCCGAGATCCTCGAACGCCTGCTGCGCTTCGCCGCCACCCGCGGGTGGGTCCGCGTCGATCGCCGCGGCCGGGTGAAGCCCACCCGGGTGACCGAGTTCCTCCGTCTGGACCACCCTGGCCGGTGGCGGAACTGGGTGGAGTTCGCCGGTGGCGCCGAGGTGGTCTCCGCCGTGCAAGCCCTCGACGTGAGGCCCGCAACAGGAGGTGCCTTCGCTGCCGCGAACGGCGCGCCGTTCTTCGACTGGATGGTCGATCACCCCGACCGTTGGGCCGCCTTCGACGGGGCGATGGCCGCCGGTGGGCAGATGCACGCCCTCGGGCTCGCTGCGGCGGTCGACTGGACCGGAACCCGCACCATCTGCGACGTCGGCGGCGGCACCGGCGACCTGTTGGCCACCCTGCTCGAGCTATTGCCCGAGGCGGACGGAACCGTGCTCGACCTGCCTCAGGTGATCGAGCGGGCGACCCAACACCCGAGACTGACCGCCATGGCCGGGGACGCCTTCGAGCAGGTACCCGCCGGGTTCCACACCTACCTCCTGGTGAACGTCCTGCACGACTGGAACGACGACGCGGCTGCTCGAATCCTCGTGTGTGTCGCCACGGCCATGGGTGCCGGATCCCGCCTGATCGTCGTCGACAGCGAGCGAACCGCACAGCCGCGGGCCGACATCGCCACCTCGGCCGATGTCCTCATGGCCGCTCTCACCCCCGGTGGCAAGGAGCGCGACGCCGACGCGTTCGCCGAACTGGGCCGCGGCGTCGGTCTCGTCCTCGATCGCACGGCCCGACTCACCTCGGGCGACGTGGCCCACCAGTTCAGCCTGGCCTGAGCCAGCCGCTCGGTCAGACCCGCTGGAGCTCGGTGCCGAGGTAGCGGTCCCGACACAGCGATCGCTGGAGCTTGCCCGACGACGTCTTGGGCAGCGTCGATGGCGGGACGAGCACGATGTCCTTGGCCGGGACCCCGACCACCGCCCGCACGTGCTCGTTGATCGTGTGGTGGAGCTCGGCGGTGTCGGCGAGCTTCGTCTCGGCGACCACCACGATGGCTTCCTTGTGGTTGCGGCCCTCGATCCCGAAGGCGATCACGTTTCCGGCCCGCACCCCGTCGACCTCGCTGACTGCCCGCTCGATGTCCTCGGGGAACACGTTGCGACCCCCGACGATGATCACGTCCTTGATCCGGCCGCACATGACCAGTTCGCCGTCGACGGTGTAGGCGAGGTCGCCGGTGCGGAGCCACTCGTCGTGGAACAACGCCTCGGTGGCCGTCATGTCGCCGTAGTAGCCGTTGCACACCGAGGTGCCGCGGATCTCGAGCTCTCCGACCTCACGTTCGGCCAGCACGACCCCGGAGGTGGGCTCGACGATGCGGATCTCGAGACCCTGCACCGGCTGGCCCAGCTTGACCAGGCGCCTCACTCCGTCGGCGGAGGGATCATCGACCGGCGCGGCGAAGCGCTCCGACTCGAGGACCCGCAGGTCGACCAGGTCGGTGCGCAATCCGGCGAGGGGCGGCGGGAATGTGCCCGCGATGGCCACCTCGGCCATGCCGAAGGCGGGGAACACCGCACCGGGACGCATGCCGTGGGGCTGGGCAGCCGCGATGAACGCCTCGACTGCGTCGGGGTCGACCGGCTCGGCACCGTTGAGTGCGATCCGCAGACGGGACAGGTCGAGACCAGAGGCCCGCTTCAGCGCACGGGTGGCCAAGACGTAGGAGAAGTTCGGGCCGGCGGTGGCGGTGCCCCCGAACTCCGACAGCCATCGCATCCATCGCAGCGGCGACGCCATGAAGTCCTGCGGTGCCCCGAGCACCAGATCGGTGCCGGTGGTCATCGGCAGGGTGAGGAGCCCGACCAGGCCCATGTCGTGGTAGAGCGGGAGCCACGACACCAGCACGTCGTCGTCGGGATCGAGCTCGGCGGCGGCGGCGATGCCGTCGAGGTTGGCCGCCACGGCCCGGTGCGGCAGAGCCACGCCCTTGGGATCAGAGGTCGACCCACTGGTGAACTGCAAGATGGCGAGCCGGTCGGGATCATCGGCGGGCCGGTCGAGGCGGTCGGGCCCGACCCGCTGACCCTCGAGGCGGAGCTCGTCGAAGCGGATCATGGGCGGGTCGCCCGGCTGGGGCTCGACGAACGGGGCGAGCTCGGGGTCGATCGCGAACAGGGAGACATCGGCGCGCACCAGGCGACGCCGGGTGGCGGCGATGAACTCCTCGAGCGACGCCATCCGCATCGGGATCGGCATCACGACGATGGTCGCCCCGGCCATCCACACCGCCGCGATGGCGGTGACGAGGTCGCGGCTGGTGGGCCCGAGGAGCGCAACGTGGTCACCGGGAGTGACGCCGCGAGCCTGCATGACCGCCGCCATGGAGCGCGCCTCGTCGAGAAGCTGGGCCCAGGTGACCCGCTCGGCGTCGTCGCCGGACATGAACGTGACGGCACCGCCACGCCCCGCTGATTCCTCGATCCGCGACGCAAGACTCATCATGGACGTTTCGACCTCTCCAGGAGACAGGGGGTTACCGCCACATGGCGAGGCGGTGACAGTAGGCCTCGCCGCTCAGATCTACCCTGCCGCTCAGATGCACAACCCCGTGTCGAACTCCTGGTGCCCCCGATTGGGCTGGCACCGGCTGGCCCACGAGCCGGACTCCAGGATCAGACCGCCGTCGGAGACGAACACCAGCTCGTAGCGAATGGCGGCTACCGAGTCGTCCAAGAGGTTGTCGAAGGTGACCGTGACGACCGAGCGGCCGCCTTCGGCGGCCGACTCGCTGACCTGGGGCGGGGTCTCGTCGCCCATCGACGACAGCATCTCGAGCGAGGCCTCGACCGGGCCTCCCCCCGCGGGCGGGCCGTGCTCGGCGAGGAACGACGCGTACTCCGACACGTCGACGTTGCCCGTCTCGTGGTCGACGTCGTGGGACCCTGCAAAGGTGGGTCGCTCGATCTCGGGTTCGGTCGTCTCGGTGGCGCCCGTGTCGGCCGGCTCGGTCTCAGTGGTGTCGTCGCCGGGGCTGGTCTCCTCCGGCGGATCCGACGACACCTCGGTGTCGTCGTTGCCACAGCCGACCAGCACCAGGCCGACCACTGCCAAGAGGACCCATACCCGTCGCATCATGCTCCCGCGCTCCTTCGTCACACCACGATATTGACCAGCTTGGGCGGGCGAGCGATCGTCCGCCGGGGCTCGGCATCGCCGAGTTGGGCCTTCACCTTGTCACGTCCGAGAGCCAGGACGACGGCATCGTCCTCGGAGATGCTCGCATCGACGTCGACCTTGTCGCGGAGCTTGCCGTTGACCTGGATGACCATCTCGACGGTTTCGACCGCGGTCTTCGACGCGTCGGCGGTGGGCCAGGACTGGCGGTGCACGTCCTCGCCGGTGCGGTTCTCGTACAACTCGGCGCTGATGTGGGGGGTCATCGGAGCCATGAGCACGAGCAGGGTGTCGATCGCCTCGGCGAGGGTGTCGCGGCGGGCGCCGGCCTCGGACTGCACATAGCGGTACAGCTCGTTGACGAACTCCATGCACCCTGCCACCGCGGTGTTGTAGGACCAACGCTCGAACTCGTCGGTGATCCGGGCGATGAGGCGATGGGTCGCACCCTCGATGGCGTGGTCGTCGGGAGTGGGGGCGCGGTCGACCACGGTGCCGACCTGCCCGGTGGCGAGGCGCCACAGCCGGCCGAGGAAGCGGTAGCACCCCTCGATGCCGACCGCTTCCCAGTCGACGTCGTCGGCGGGCGGGCTGACGAACAGGTGGGCGAGCCGCAGTGCGTCGGCGCCCTCGGCGTCGAGGATCTCCTCGGGCGCGACCAGGTTGCCCTTGGACTTCGACATCTTGGCGCCGTCGAGGCGGATCATGCCCTGGGTGAACAGGCGCTTGAACGGCTCCCGAAGCCCGGCGGGCGCCACACCCAGGTCGGCGAGGGCCTTGGTGAAGAACCGGGCATACATCAGGTGGAGGATGGCGTGTTCGACCCCGCCGATGTACTGGTCGACCGGCAGCCACTTCTCGGCGGCCGCCGCATCGAAGGGCAGCTCCTCGTTCCACGGGTCGGCGAAGCGCAAGAAGTACCAAGAGGAGTCGACGAAGGTGTCCATGGTGTCGGTCTCCCGAGCAGCGGGACCCGAACAGCGGGGACAGGTGACCGACAAGAACCCTTCGTGGAGCTTGAGGGGCGACTCCCCCGTCGGCAGGAACTCGACGTCGTCGGGAGCCAAGACCGGCAGTTCGTCGTCGGGAACGGGGACGACCCCACACGTCGGGCAGTGGACCACCGGGATGGGGCATCCCCAGAAACGCTGACGGGACAACAGCCAGTCGCGGAGGCGGTAGTTCACCATTCGCTCGCCGATTCCCTGGTCTTCGAGCCAGTCGATCGACGCGGCGATGGCCGTCGGCTTGTCCATGCCGTTCAGCCACTCGCTGTTGATGCGCTGGCCGTCGCCGGTGTAGGCCTCGCCGTCGAAGTCGTCGGGCGGCTCGACGGTACGGACGATCGGCAGCCCATAGGCGGTGGCGAAGTCCCAGTCGCGCTGGTCCTCGGCCGGGACGGCCATGATCGCCCCGGTGCCGTAGCCCATCAGGACGTAGTCGGCGAGGTAGATCGGTACGGGGCGTCCGGTGAAGGGGTTGCGGGCGTAGGCGCCGGTGAACACTCCCCTCTTGTCGATCGGCCCCTCGGTTCCCATGCGTTCGATGTCCGACCGGGTGCGAACCTCGGCGACGAAGGCCTCGATCTCGGCCCGGCGGTCCTCGGTGGTCACCTCGGCGACGAGGGGATGCTCGGGGGACAGCACCGCGAAGGTCATGCCGAAGCTCGTGTCGGGGCGCGTGGTGAAGACCCGGAACGACACTCCGTCAGGGTGGGGGGTGCCGTCCTCGCCGACGATGTCCATCGAGAACTCAGCACCCTCGGAACGACCGATCCAGTTGCGCTGCATCGTCTTGACCCGTTCGGGCCAGTCGAGATCGTCGAGATCGTCGAGGAGCTGCTGGGCGTAGTCGGTGATCTTGAAGAACCACTGCTCGAGGTTGCGCTTCTCGACGAGGTGGCCCGAGCGTTCGCAGGTCCCGTCGGCCAGGACCTGTTCGTTGGCCAGCACCGTCTGGCAGCCAGGACACCAGTTGACCGGCGCCTCGGCCCGGTAGGCGAGCCCGGCCTCGAGGAACCGCAGGAAGATCCACTGGGTCCAGCGGATGTAGCCGGGGTCGTGGCTCTTGACGGTTCGACGCCAGTCGTAGACCGCCCCGATGCGGCGCAGCGACGAGGACAGCTCCTCGATGCGGTCGTCGGTGAAGGAGCGGGGATGCTCGCCGGTGCGGATGGCAGCGTTCTCGGCGGGCAGACCGAAGCTGTCGAAGCCGATCGGCGACAGCACCGCGTGGCCCTGCATCGTGCGGTAGCGAACGATGAGATCGCCGAAGGTGTAGTTGCGGACGTGGCCCATGTGGGCGGGCCCGCTCGGGTAGGGGTACATCGACAGCACGTAGAACCGTGGGCGCGGGTCGTCGTTGTCGACCTCGTAGGCGCCCGAGTCGAGCCAGCGCTGTTGCCACTTCGCCTCGATC